>JANNQY010000384.1:0-5802 GCA_031400995.1 Lysobacteraceae bacterium | reverse complement strand
AATCTCATCGCCCATGGCCAGCATCGGCGCGGTCCACCACCAGTGCAGCAGCAGCAAATAGGCCAGCGCTGCGAGCGCCGCCAGCAGTGCCAGCACGCGGACGCGCTCAGGGACCGGGCGCATCGGCAACCTCCGTCTCGGCCCGCAGTTTCAGGCGTGCGGTGAGCGTGAAGCGGTCGCGCCCGGCGCGCGGGTCCGACTGCACCGCGCCCGACAGCGCAGGCTGCTCCAGCAGCGGCGATTCCTGCAGCAGGCCTACCAGCGCCGGCGCGGCGCTGCTCAGGCCCACCATCACCACGGTGTCGTCGTTCACCGTCAGCTTGTCCAGCGTGGTGTCGTCGGGAATGCGCTGGGTGAGTTCGTTGACTATCTCGAGCATGGTCGGGCGGCTCGCGCGCCGCGTGGCCAGGAAATTGGCGGCCTGCGCCGAGGTCTGCAGCTGGTTGCGCAGCAAGCGCGCCTCGCGCGCCTGCACGGTGGCGGCGGCTACTTCCTGGCGCAGCCATTCCAGCCGCACGCTGCGGTTGTGCAGGGTCAGCAGCAGGGTGGCCAGCAGGCCCGCCAGCGCGGCCGCTGCCAGGATCAGGTTCAAGCGCCGCACCGGATCCAGGCGCTGGTCGCGCTGCGCTTCAGGCAGCAGGTTGTAGCCCTGGCGCACGCCGTCAACGTCGACCACATCCACGCCCGACAGGCCGGGGGCCAGCGCACCCAGCGCCTGCAGCTGGGCGTCCAGCCTGGCGCGCGGCAGCACCGCCAGTTCCACCTGGAGTTGTTGCGCGGCCAAGTCGCGCGCAACGACCCGGCCCTGATAGCTCACCTGGTCCGCGGAGAAGGGCGTCTGCCGATCCAGCTCGAACGCCAGCACGTCGCGCAGCCGCGCTTCCGCGGCCGCCGGCAGGGTCAGCGTGCGGCGCAGTACTTGGGCCGAGGGCAGCAGCAGCCAGCTCGGGGCGCCGCTTTCCTCCAGCCGCGCGCGCACCGCCTGCAGCAGCTCGGCGTCATCCAGCGGCACCCGGCCCAGCGGGCGGTCGCCGCGGCTGCCCGTGGCCACCAGCTCCATCTCATCGCCTATCGGCTGCAGATAAACGCGCTGGTTGTCATCGTCCAGCCGGGCGCGCCATCGCGGCGGCAGCAGGGACAGCAGCGCCGCCGCGGCCTGCCGCCCGAACGCCGGCAGCGGGCTGCGCGCCAGGCGCAGACGCAGGGGTTCAAGCAGGGTGGCGTAGCGATCGGCAGCGGGCATCAGTTGGGGTCTCCCGTCCGCCAGGCCAGCGGGGCATACAGTTGGCCGAAACCCACGCCGGCGCCGATGCGCACGACGGCGGTGACTTCAACTCCGGTGCCGTCCGGACGGGTGGCACGGCTGGCCACACTATACGTTCCCGACCCCACTACGGCGAGCGTGTCGCCGCCCGGCTGCGGCGGCAGCGACAGGCCGGGCTGCCAGGCCGCGCGCGTGCCAAGCAGCTGCGCCACCTGGTCCGGTCCCAGGCCCAGCGCCTGCAGCACGGGCGCCTGCGCGAAGCGGGTGTCGGGCGTGGGCTGGGCCGTGTACACCGTGACGTACGGCTCCAGCAGTCGGTAACTGTCGCGGTCCATGCCCAGCACCTGCTGCAGTTCGGACACCGTGGTGAACGGCTGGTCCTTGGCGCCGTAAGGCAAGTCGGCGGCGGCATAGTCGTCGTCTTCGGCGCCGCCCCGCAGCGCCAGCAAGCTGTCGGGATCACGCCAATCCTGGATGGCGCCCGAGAGCCCGAGCGCCCGCTCCGGCGCCAGGCCCAGCACCTCCAGCAGCGCCGCGAGCTGGCTGGCGTCGCTGGTGTTGAGGTCGAACTTGCCGGTCTCGTCCTGCACCCGCACCTGGACCTGGAATCCCTCGAAATCAAAGGCATTCACCCGCCCGTCGGGGACCCAGCGCAGCAGCGGGTCCGATGCCGACAGCCGCAGTGCGGCAATCTCCAGCCCCGCTTCGGCGGCGTAGCGCGACAGCGCCTGCTGGCGCAACGCGCTGCCCTGCAGCGCCTCAGTGCGCGCGCCGAGGGCAAACACCGCCACCAGGCCGGTCATCAGCAGCAGCAGCCAGATCACCAGCAGCAGCGCCGCGCCGCGCGGCCGACCCGCGCTCATGGCACGGGTACTCGTGCCGGGCCACCGTTCACCGGCAGCGGCGATTGGCCCAGACGCGGCGCAATCACCAGTTCCGGGAACCGCGCGCGCGGCTCGCGCATGCGCACCTGCAGGCGCACCAGTCGCGGCATCTGCGAGGGCGTGTCCCAGCGTTCGGTCCAGGGGCCCGGCTCGCCCAATTCGTCGAAACTGCGCACGTCGAAATGCGCTTCGGCGATGCCCTCGAGCAGCACTTCGGGCTTGCGCTTGTTGGGCAAGGGGCCGTCGGGCGTGAGCTGCTGGTGCTGGAACTCGAGGCGCAGGCCGTCGGCGCCGCGCACCAGCCGGAAGGTTTGCAGGTGCGGGCCGCCGCGCGACAAGTAGCCCGGCATCGGCGCCACCAGCCGGATCTCGTCGCGCTGCGCTTCGAACACCTTGGCCTCGCCGGTGACCTCGTTGAACTCGAACGGCAGCGCCACCGCGCCCTCCACCTGGCGACGCACGAATGCCTGCACCGCGCGCAGGCGCTCGTTGCGCTGCGCCACCGCCTCGGCGCGCTCGGTGGCGCGGGTGGCGTTGGCCAGCGCCGCGAACGCCAGCGCGATGCCCGACGCCAGCAGCGCCGTGGCCAGCAGCACTTCCACCAGGCTGAAGCCGCGCGTCGTCCTCATGGCAGCGGCGCCACCGGTGACTCCGGCACGCGCACGCGCAGGGTGACGAAGCGAATGCTGCGGGGCGCTTCGTCTTCGCCCCAGCTCACGTCCAGCTGCAGGCGATAGACCAGCGGCGCCGACGCCAGCTGCAGGCCGACGGTTTCAATCGGTGCAGCGCCCGGCTCTGCCTCCGGCAGTACCACCGGCGCGGGGTCGGGCACCTCGGTGATGTCCAGCGTCCATTGATAGCGGCCATCGTCGAAGTCGCCCCGGTCGCTGCCCACCTCGATCGGCGCCATGGCGATGCGCTGGTCCAGCAGCGACTGCGCGTGCAGCGTGGCCTCGGTGGCATCGCCGGCCTGGCGCACCTGCGCGAGGCCGCCGCTCAGGATGGCGATGAGAATCCCCAGCGCGATCGACAGCAGCGTAAACGCCACCAGTACCTCGATCAGGCTGAAGCCGCGCGCCCGCTTCACGGCTCACCCTCGCCGCGCCGCAGCGTCACTTCGCCGGTGAGCCATGCGACGTCGATGCGCCAGGCGGCGTCGCCGCGCTTGAGCACGAAGCGGCCACCGGTGGCAGCGCCGTCGGGGAAAAACCGCACCGCCGCCACCTCCAGCTCTGGCTGCTCTTCGCGCGCGCTGATCGCGATCAACTCCAGGGTGGCGTCAATGCGCCCCTCGCGCTGGCCCGCGGAGGTCCAGCGTCGCTCGCGCACGTCCAGCTCGAACACCTGCTCGCGCCCGGTGGCGATGGCCTGCGCGCGGGTGAAGCGCAGCTCTGTGGCCAGTTCACGCGCCGCGCCGCGCAGGCGCTGGCCCGGCAGGCCGGCGTTGAGCGCCGCCGCGCCCAGGCCCGCCAGCGTGGCCATCAACACCATCACCACCACCAGTTCGATCAGCGAAAACCCGCGCTGGCGCGTCATGGCAGGTCGGTACCGGCCGCTCAGGGCCGCCGGATGTCCTGGTTCACGCTCTCACCGCCGGCTTGTCCGTCGGCGCCCAGGCTCACCAGCTCGAACGGGCCGCTGGCACCGGGGCGGCGGTATTCGATGGCCGTGCCCCACGGATCCTTCATCTCTTCGGGCTTGGCATACGGACCCAGCCAGCTGGTGCTTCCCGGGGAGGTGACCAACTGTTCCAGCGCCTCGGGCAACTTGCCGGTGTCCATGCGGAATTGATCGATCTTGCCGGCCAGGGTCACCAGCTGGGTTTCGGCGATGCGGACGTTGGCGCGGTCCTGCGCGCCCATGATGCGGCTGGTGATCAGGGCCAGCACCGAGCCGATCAGCACGATCACGCTCATCAGTTCAATCAGGCTCATGCCGCGGGACGTTCGGAATTGCGGGGCGTTGGGTCGCATGGGAGGCCTATATGGAATTGGTGAGGTCGTAGATGGGCAGCAGCACGGAAATCATGATCGCGCCCACTACCAGGGTCATCAGCACGGTGAGCGCGGGCACCAGCGCCGCCAGCAGGCGGTCGAGCGCGTTGGCGGTTTCCAAGTCGAAGGTGTCGGCGGCCTTGAGCAGCATCGCGTCGAGTTCGCCCGACTCCTCGCCCACCTGGATCATGTGCACCGCCAGGCGCGGGAAGCATTTTTGCCGGCCCAGCGCATGGCCCAGGCCGCTGCCGGTTTTCACTTCCTCGGCGGCGGCGGCCACGGCCTCGGACAGCCGGCTGTTGGTCAGCACCGGCCGCGACAGCGTGAGCGCGGTGAGCAGCGGCACGCCGTTGCGCACCAGCGTGCCCAGGGTGCGCGCCAGCCGCGCGGTGTCGAGCTTGGCGATGAGGTCGCCGGGGAAGCGTGTCTGCAGCAGGCGCGCGTCCAGCGCCCGTCGGGTGTCGGGGTCGCGCAGGCGCAGCGCCAGCCAGCCGGCCAGGCTTGCGCCGCCAAGCAGCACCAGCCACCACCAGCTGCGCATGAACAGGCTCACCGACAGCACCACCGACGAATACCACGGCAATTCGGCGTTCATGCTTTCGAACAGCGCCTGGAACTGCGGCACCACGAAGGCCATCAGGAAGCTCACCGAGGCCACCACCAGCACCAGCAGGATTACCGGGTAGATCATCGCGTTGATGATGCGGCTGCGTAGCGCCGCGCTGCGCTCGAGGTAATCGGCCAGGCGGCGCAGGCTCTCGTGCAGGTTGCCGCCGGCCTCGCCGGCCCGCACAAGATTCACGTACAGGCGCGAGAAGGTGCCGTGCTGCTGCTCCAGCGCGCTCGATAGCGGCGTGCCGCCGCGCACCGATTCGCGCACGCGTTCGATAACGCGGCGCGCCTGCGGGGTGTCGGGCAGCTCCAGCAGGATGCCCAGCGCGCGGTCCAGCGGCTGGCCGGCGCCCAGCAGCGTGGCCAGCTGCTGGGTGAACTGCAGCACCTGTTCGGGCCCGAATTCCTGGCGCTTGAACAGCGCGCCCAGCCCCTCGCTGACGGCGTGGTCGGCGCGCCGCGCCTCCATCGGCAGGTGGCCCTGGTCCTGCAGGCGGCTGATGACTTCCTCGGCGCTGCCGGCGTCCATCTGGCCATCCAGGGCTTCCCCCGAGGCCGACAGCGCCTTGTAGCGGAACATCGCCATCGCCCTAGCCTTCCTGGGTCACGCGCAGCACTTCTTCCAGGGTGGTCAGGCCCTGCATCGCTTTCACCAGGCCGTCCTCGTACATGGTGCGCATGCCGCGCGCGCGCGCCGCCTCTTCCAGTTCACCCATGCCCGCGTGCTGCATCACCAGACGGCGCAGGCCGTCGTCCATCACCAGGAACTCCATGATGGTGGTGCGGCCGAGGTAGCCGGTGGGCGTGAGCGCCGACGGCTTCGGGCGATAGAGATAAATGGTGCCCTCGGGCTGGAAGCGGCGTAGGCCGAATTCTTCGACCACTTCGGGCAGCGGCTCGTACTTCTCCGCATGCGTGGGCTCGATCTTGCGCACCAGGCGCTGCGCCAGGATGCCGTTTACGGTGGAGGTGAGCAGGTAGTCCTCCACGCCCATGTCCATCATGCGGGTGATGCCGCCGGCGGCGTTGTTGGTGTGCAGGGTGCTCA
>JANNQY010000383.1:0-2374 GCA_031400995.1 Lysobacteraceae bacterium | reverse complement strand
GCGGCCAGGGCGGCCTGGCGATCCGGCTCGAAAGCGCGGTGCAGATCGGTCAGGAAGGTAAGGGCGGCCGGGCTGAGCAGCTCTTCCTGGCCGGCCAGGCGCACGCCCTGCAGCTCGATCGAGGGGAATGAGGGGGTGGTTGCCACAGCTGCCATTGCCTTGCTCCGCACAGTTCCGGAGTTCGACCCTAGGCCGGTGACAGCTATTTGACAAAACAAATGTTTTGATAGTTGGTATAAGCTGGAATTATACCTATTCGGGAACAAGGGCTTATGGCCACCCCCACCGCCCGCTTCTACTACAAAGGCGACCGGCTCAAGCCCCTGCGGGCCTTCTGCCAGGTGGCGCGGCTGGGCTCGGTGTCGCGGGCGGCGGAGGCGCTGTTCCTCAGCCAGCCGGCGGTGACCCTGCAGCTGCAGGCGCTGGAGCGGGACCTGGGCATGGCCCTGTTCGAGCGCATTGGCCGGCGCTTCAGCCTCAGCCGCGAGGGCCAGGTGCTGTACGACCTGGCCCGGCCGCTGGTGGAGGGCCTGGACGGGCTGGAGGGCGAATTCCGCGGGCGCCTGAAGGGGCTGCAGGCCGGCGAGCTGCACGTGGCGGCCGGCAGTTCCACCATCCTTTACCTGCTGCCCACCCTGGTGCGCGCCTTCCGCGAACAACACCCTGAGGTGCAGCTGGTGCTGCACAACGTCACCGGCCAGGACGGCCTGGGCCTGCTGCGTTCGGACGCGGTGGACCTGGCCGTGGGCTCGATGCTGGACGTGCCCACCGACCTGGCCTACGCGCCCGTGTACTCGTTCGACCCGATGCTGATCTGCCCACCGGGACACCCGCTGGCCGACAAGCCCGACCTGCGGCTGGAGGACCTTTCGCCCTACGGCCTGATCCTGCCGCCGCGCCGGCTCACTACGTATCGGCTGGTGGACCTGGTGTTCCAGCAGCGCCGCGTGCCCTACACCGTGGCGCTGGAAGTGGGCGGCTGGGAGGTGATCAAGCAGTACGTGGCGATGGGGCTGGGCGTGTCCATCGTCACCAGCATCTGCCTCACGGATGCCGACGAAAAACGCTTGGTCGCCCGCAACCTGCGCGAATACTTCCCGCCGCGCAGCTATGGCGTGGTGATGCGCAAGGGCAAGTACCTCAGCCCGCAGGCGCGCGCGTTCATTGACTTGATCAAGCCGGGTCTGTTCGAGCGGCGCGATTACTTCGACACGGGCGCGTCCGAGCGCTGAGCGTGGCTACAGGGTGTCGCGGTTCTTGCCCTGGTAGGGCCGGTACAGCGCGCGGATGCGGGCCAGGTCGGCCTCGCAGTCATTGGTGAGCTCCACCAGCGGGCCCAAGCCGATCACCTTGTCCGGGTAGTGGAACCAGGCGCAGAACACCGGCACGCCGGCGCCGTGGGCGATCTTCCAGAAGCCGGGCTTCCAGCGATCCACGCGCCGGCGCGTGCCCTCGGGCGCCAGCACGAACCACATCTGCGGCGCGGCGCGGATTTCCGCCGCGGTCTGCTCCACGATGCCGCCGGGCGCGCTGCGGTCCACCGGATGGCCGCCCAGGCCGCGCAGCACCCAGCCCATCGGGCCCCAGAACAGCTCGGCCTTGGCGATGAAGGTGATCTGCACGCCCATCGCCATCTTGGCCGCCAGACCCCAGATGCCGTCCCAGGCAGACGAGTGCGGCGCGGCGATGACCACCATGCGCGGCAGGTTGGGCCAGTCGCCCTGCATGGTCCAGCCACCCAGCGCCAGCACGCTGCGGCCCAGCCAGCGGGTGAACGCGCTGCCGGTGCGCGGCGCACTTGGCGGCAGCGGCGCGATCCGGGTCATTCGCGGTCCCAGCTGGCGCCGCCGCGCTGGCGCTTCACCGTGGAACGTTCGCGCTTGGCGCCGAGGCGGCGCTCCTTCGAACCCTTGGTGGGCTTGGTGGCGACGCGCTTTTTTGGCACCAGCAGCGCGGCGGCGATGACCGCGGCGAGGCGATCGCGCGCGTCTTCACGGTTGCGATCCTGCGTGCGGAAGCGCTGCGCGCTGAGCACCAGCACGCCTTGGTCGGTGAGGCGGCGGTCACGGCGGGCCAGCAGGCGGGCGCGCACCGGTTCTGGCAGCGACGGCGAATTGGCGACGTCGAAGCGAAGCTCCACGGCGGTGGACACCTTGTTGACGTTCTGGCCACCCGGCCCACTGGCGCGCACGAAGCGCTCCTCCAGTTCCTGGTCGGGTATGGCAAGCGTGGCCGAGATCTGCAGCATCCCCACATTCTAGCAACCGCCCTTTGTGGGAGGGACTACCGGTGCGTTACCGCGAACAGCTTCTTGGACTCGCGTCCGCCCAAATATCCGCAGTCGATTCAGCCTCCCCTCCCTGTGTAGGTGACT
>JANNQY010000382.1:0-2400 GCA_031400995.1 Lysobacteraceae bacterium | reverse complement strand
CGCAGCACATCGCCCGCGCCCTGGCCCAGAAGGGCCATCGCGTCTTCTACATTTCCAACAACTTCAACGATAGCGCCAGTCCTGGCTTCCACGTCGATCCCTTGGGCTGCGAGGGTCGTCTGTTCCAGGTGCACTTCAATCTCGAGGGCCGGCCGCCGATCTACTTCGGTATGCCTTCATCGGCCCCGGTGGAGGCGCTGCGCGACGGCTTAGCCAAACTGCTCGCATGGACATGCACGCGGAGCAGCATTTCGGTGGTGCAACATCCGTACTGGAGTCCGCTGGTGCGCGCTGTGCCGTCCGCGCGACTGGTCTATGACTGCATGGATCACCACGGCGGCTTCGAGAACAACGCACCGGCCGTGCTGGAGGCCGAGGCACGCCTAGTCCAGGACGCCGACCTGGTCATCGTCACGTCGGCGTGGCTCGAGCAGGAAGTCGCGCCGCGCGCCCGCGTCACGGCGATGGTGCGCAACGCGGCCGACTACGACTTCTTCCGCGACCCACCGGCCAAGGTGTTCACCGACCGCCAGGGCCGCCGGGTGATCGGCTACTACGGCGCCATCGCCGAATGGTTCGACCTGGACCTGGTGCGGCGAGTGGCCCTGGCCCAGCCTGACTGCCTGGTGGTGCTGGTGGGCAACGACACCGGCGGCGCACGCGAGGCCCTGGCCGACCTGTCCAACGTACAGCTGACCGGCGAAGTTCCCTACGCCGACTTGCCTTATTGGCTGCACGGTTTCGACGTGTGCCTGCTGCCCTTCAAGGTGATCCCGCTCACGCTCGCGACCAACCCGGTGAAGGTCTACGAGTACCTGGCGGCGGGCAAGCCGGTGGTGGCGGTGGACCTTCCGGAGATGAGCCAGTTCGATGGTTTGGTGCGGATTGCCGCGGACGCGGGCGATTTCGTCGCAAAGGTCGGCGCGGCGTTGGCCGAGCCCGCCGGATCCGGGCGCGACGCGCGCCAGGCCTTCGCCGCGCAGCAAACCTGGGCGCACCGCGCCGAGGCGCTGGACCGGGCCTTGGCGGAACTGCCCGATCCGAAGGTCAGCGTCATCGTGCTCACCTACAACAACCTGGCGTTCACCGAGGCCTGCCTGTTCAGCCTGGAGGCCTACAGCGACTATCGCAACCTCGAGGTCATCGTCGTCGACAACGCCTCCAGCGATGGGTCGCGGGAGTGGCTGTCGGACTGGGTGGCCCAGCCGTCCGCGGCGGGCCACGAACGCCGGCTGATCCTGAACAACGACAACCTGGGTTTCTCCGCTGGCAACAACGTCGGCCTGCGCGCGGCGGTTGGCGAGGTGTTGGTGCTGCTCAACAACGACACCTACGTCACCCCGGGATGGGTCCGTGGGCTTTGCAACCACCTGCGCGACGATGGCTCGATTGGCCTGTTGGGCCCGGTGACCAACAACATCGGGAACGAGGCGCGGATCCAGATCGCCTATGCCGACATGCCGGGGATGATCCGCGCGGCAGGCGAATGGACCCGCTCCCGTCCCGGCGCACTGACGCCGATGCGCACCGCGGCGTTCTTCTGCGTCGCGATGCGCCGCGAGGTCTACGAACAGGTAGGCGACATGGACGAGGACTTCGGCGTCGGATTCTTCGAGGACGATGACTACAGCCGCCGGGTCGAAGCGCTCGGGCTGCGCATCGCTTGCGCCGACGACGTCTTCGTCCACCATCATCTTTCTGCCAGCTTCGATGCCCTGAAGGCCGACAGGAAGCAGGAACTTTTCGAGTGCAACCGGGCCATCTACGAGGCGAAGTGGGGGCCCTGGCAGCCGCATGCCTATCGCGCGGGGCCGCGGTAGTCCGCCTGATGGCGACTGCACCGACGTTGCCGCCATCCGTCGAATCCAGCGATGGCACCCGCCGGGCCTGGACCTGGCTGGCCGGCGCCGTCCTGCTGGCCTGCGCGCTGAATGTCCTGCTGTTCACCTGGGCCGCCGCGATTCCGCTGCCCGCGTCCGACGCTTGGTACTTCCTCACCGCGTTCGTGGCACCCGCCCTCGACGGCACGCTGGGGCTCGAGCATTTCTTCGTGCAGCGCGATGGCGGCGACCATGCCCAGCCGCTGCAGAAGCTGGTGCTGCTGGCGCACCTGCGTGCCGCCGACCTCGACTTCCGGGTGGAGGCGATGGTGGGCGTGGTTGCGGGTATTGGCGCCTGCGTGCTGTTGGCCGCGCTGGTGCTGCGCCGCGTCACCACGGCACGCGAGCAACGCACCGCAGCCTTGGGTGCAGGCATGGTGGGACTGGTGGGCCTGTCGCTTAATTCCACCGGGATATACAGCTGGCCGCTGGTGACCATGGTGTGGATGTTGGTGCTGGTGGCGCTGGGCTACTGGATCCTGTTGTCGGGGCCCGCCAGGCGATCGCCCGCGGGGCTGGG
>JANNQY010000381.1:0-2101 GCA_031400995.1 Lysobacteraceae bacterium | reverse complement strand
GCCGATGCCGGCGGTTTCCACCATCACCAGGTCATAGCCCTGGCCGCGCAGGAAGGCCACGCAGTCCTTGAGCACGGCGTTGGTGGCCACGTGCTGGCGACGGGTGGCCATGGAGCGCATGAACACGCGCGGGCTGCGCAGGGAGTTCATGCGGATGCGGTCGCCCAGCAGCGCGCCGCCGGTGCGGCGGCGGGTGGGGTCCACCGAGATCACGGCGATGCGCATCTGCGGGAAGTGCTGCAGGAACCGGTTCATCAGCTCGTCGGTAACGCTGGACTTGCCCGCGCCGCCGGTGCCGGTGAGGCCAATCACCGGGCTCTTGCCGCCGGCCAGCTGCCACTGCTTGCGCAGCGTGGCCAGCTGGGCGTCGTCGAATGCGCCTTCCTCGATGGCGGTGATCATCTTGCCGATGCTGATCTCGTCGTTGATGTCCGCCACCAACGCCCCGGCCCCAAAACCGGGGTCAGAGTACGTTTTCGCCCGCCGGTTCCCTTTGACTCCCTTGGCGCCTGGGGGCGAAAAGGTACTCTGACCCCGGTTTTCGCGGGTGCGGCGGACCAGGTCTTCGATCATGGCTACCAGGCCCATCTGCATGCCGTCGTTGGGGTGGTAGATGCGCTCGACGCCGTAGTCCTGCAGGTCGCGGATTTCCTCGGGGGTGATGGTGCCGCCGCCGCCGCCGAACACGCGGATGTGGCCGGCGCCGCGCTCGCGCAGCATGTCCACCATGTATTTGAAGTACTCGGTGTGGCCGCCCTGGTAGCTGCTCAGGGCGATTCCGTCGGCGTCTTCCTGCAGCGCCGCGCGAACCACGTCTTCCACGCTGCGGTTGTGGCCCAGGTGCACCACTTCCACGCCCTGGGCCTGGATCAGGCGGCGCATGATGTTGATGGCAGCGTCGTGGCCGTCGAACAGACTGGCGGCGGTGATGAAGCGCAGCGGGCTGCGTTCGGGGCCGTTCTCAGCGGTGGGTAGGGAGTTGGCGGGGGTGCTCATGGGGCGCACTCGGACGGCAAAGGCGGGGATGGCCCGATTGTAGCGCCAGCGCGGGGTGGCCCCCTACCCCGCCCTCAGCAGCCCGCGCGGCCCGCGAATCAGCCGCCCAGGGCCTCGCAAAAAGCCTTGGCGAACGCGCTGCGGCGGATGTCCACCGCCTCGCGGCCGGGCGCATCCACCAGGTTGAGCTTGGCGCTGCGCAGGCGGTCGAGTTCCGCGCCGCGGCGGAACGCCACCTCGCGCTGAAGCCGCGCGCGGCTGCTGTCGTCCAGGCCCGAGGCCACGGTGAAGCGGTGGTCGGCCAGCGCGCGCCAAGGCACGAAGATGGCATGCACCTCGCCCTCCGCCACCGCGAAAAATCCGGCACCGAACAAGTCCGCGCTGGCGCTGTGCGAATGCAGGCTCCACTCGCCGCCGTCGCGATACTGCAGCGTGGAGGTCACCGACACGGGCGGCGCCACCGCGCGCGAATGGGTGTCGGCGCTGAGCAGGATGCCGCGCAGGTCGCCGATGGGGTTGGAATGGGTGACGTCGCCCGAGCGCAGGATCACGTTGCCGCCCTCCCAGTCCAGCCCGGTGAGCTGGCCGTAAAGGATCTCGCTGGTGTCGAGCAGCAGGATCACTTTCTGAAGGTCCGGCCGCACTTCGCCCATCCAGCGCGGCGGCTGCGGCAGGCCGTAGAGCACCCCGGCGCCGTAGCCAAAGCTGCCCGGAAGTTCGTCAATTCCCTGGAGTTCGGCCATGACCCGATCGTAAAGGGTTCGGGGGCGAGTTTCGATGACCACCGGCGCCAACGGCACGGGCCCGGGGCCGATCAGGCCTGCTTGCTGGGCGCCTTGGGCAACTCGTCCAGCGCCAGACCGCCCTGGTCCAGCACGCCGGTGCCACCCTTCAGGCGCACCCGCAGCGCCAGGTCGGTGCGTGAATCGGCATGCTCCATGATGTCGGCGTAGGCCACCCGGCCGTCGCTGTAGAGCTTGAAAAGCGCATCGTCGAAGGTCTGCATGCCAGCCCCGCCGCCCTGGCGCATGGCCTCCTTGATGCCGCCCACTTCGCCCTTTTCGATCATGCCGCGCACGTAGGGCGTGGACACCAGCACTTCCAC
>JANNQY010000380.1:0-2181 GCA_031400995.1 Lysobacteraceae bacterium | reverse complement strand
ACAGCGACGTGATAACCCTGCCGCCGGGCGCACGTCAAGCACCCCTTGCCGGGACCGGCGCCAGCCACTAGGGTCGGCCCATGCCCAAGACACTGATTTTTCTCGTTCTCGCGATCGCTGGCAGCGCCTCTGCCCGCCCCGATTTTCCCTCCGAATTGTTCCTGGCAGGGGGCGCTTTGCGCACCTGTTCTGACTTGGCTCCCGGCGGCTGTGCGGCCGCACCCAGCCCCGCCGCCACCCGCCTGCCCCCCAGATTCCTGGTCGACGACGGCGGCATTTCGCGCGCACTCGACCCGGCGCTGTGGCGGGGCCGCAGCGGTGCGCCGCCGCGTGCGGAACTGGCGGTGATGCTGGCCAGCGCCCGTCGCGATCGCGACTGGGAGCGCATTGCCCTCGAAGACAAGTTCGCGGCGCACTGCACTGGCGACGGCTGTCGCGACCATCCCGCACGCGCGCCGTGGACTCGCCTGCTTGATGACGAGCGCGCGGCGCTGCTGTCCGCGCTGGAAGTTCCGCAGCTCATCAACGGCATCCGCCCGCGCGAGCGCACGCAGCTGGCCGCCAGCCGCGAGCAGGCCGGCGTGGACGTGCTGCGCGCCTTCGTCGCGGCTGCTGCGCTGCGCGCCGAAGGCCAAGCCCCACGGATCGCGGTGGTCACCGCCTCGGGGCAGGATTCGATGGAGGCCGTGGATTTCTACCTCGCCGCGTTCGAGGAACTGGGCGCGAAGGCGCTATGGTGGCCGGTGGACGCCGCGCTCAATGCCGCGGTGTTCGAACAGGGCCGCTGCGACGCCCTCGACCGCCTGCGCCGCGAGCGCCTGCGCCAGTCCGGCCGCGACCGTGCCTATCCCGACTTGGGTGCGCAGCAGTGGCGCGCCTGCCTGAACCGTGAGGCAACCGCGCAGGTGCCGGCGCAAGTGCACGGCGTGTTCTTCGCCGGCGGCGACCAGTGGCGCCATCGCGAGGCTTTCTTCGACGCTAACGACCAACCCAATGCCTGGCTTCTGGCGCTCCGCGAGCGCCACGCCCACGGCGACGTGGTGGTGGGCGGCACCAGTGCCGGCACTGCGGTACAGGGCGGCGCGGCAATGCTCACCAATGGCACCAGTGCCCAGGCGCTGCGCGGCGGAGCGCTGGCGCGACTGCCCATGCAAGCCGGCTGCGAGCGCGCGGGGCGCTGCGCGGACGGCCTGTCCGAAGACAGCCTCTCTTACTGGCCTGCGGGAGGCCTCGGCCTGATGCCAGGCTGGACCGCCGATACGCATTTTTCCGAACGCGGCCGCGAACTGCGACTGCTGGTGCTAATGCACGCCGCCGGTGTGGACCAGGCCCTGGGCGTGGATGAAACCAGCGCGCTGCACACGCTGGCGAGCGGGGACGGCCTACAGATGGAAGCGCTGGGCGCATCGGGCGGCTGGGTCTTCCAGCGCGTGCCTGCCGACGGCAGCGGCGCGCTGGAAGCGCGCGTGCACTACCTCGCGCCGGGTGCACGGATTGCCGTCGCGCCGGGCGCGATGTCCGGCCCCAAGGCGCTCGCCAAAACCCTGCCGAAGTCCGATGGCGACCCTGCGAGGCCATCGCGCGACGCCTTGGACGAGGGTGCCCTGCGCGCTGCGGCGGCGCGACTGGCGCGCGGCGATATCGACCACCTGCGCCTGCGCGCCGGTGATGGCAGGGTGTTACTGTCGCGCACGCCAGCCACGCGCGCCTGGCGGTCGCCGACAGGCGGCGTCGGCATTCTCAATCTCAGCCTGCGCTACGAACCGGAGATGGCCCCATGACGCGATTCACTTCAACTCTTTTTGCGCTGATGCTGGCCGTGCCCGGCGCCGCGTATGCCGCAGGCTCGCTGCAGGACCTGCTGGGCAGCACCGAATCAACCGGGCCGCTGGTGATCTATCCGGCGCGCGAAATCATCACGCTGGACCCCGCGCAGCCCCAGGCCGAAGCGGTAGCGGTGCGCGGCAACCGCATCGTCGCCGTCGGCGACCTGGCCGACCTTAAGGCCAGCGCCGGCGACGAGGCCTACGTGCTGGACAAGCGCTTCGCCGACCAGGTGCTGGTGCCCGGCTTCATCGCCCAGCACGACCATCCGCTGCTGGCGGCGCTGACCATGACCGCCGAGATAATCGCCATCGAGGACTGGGTGCTGCCAGATCGCACCGCCAAGGCCGCGCGCAA
>JANNQY010000379.1:0-3615 GCA_031400995.1 Lysobacteraceae bacterium | reverse complement strand
GCGGAAACCGTCATTCACCATTTCACTGGCGCCGTACAGGCCCAGCCGGAACGGCTCGACGCCGCCCGCGGATTGGACCAGCGGTGAATCGGCCAGGCCCGGCGACAGCGCCTCCAGCGCCGCGCGGTAGACGGGGTTGCGCGTATGTCGCAGCACCAGCGCATGGCACAGCGCGTCCGACAGCGAGCCGATGCCGATTTGCAGCGTGCCGCCGTCGCGCACCAGCGCGCTGGCGTACAGGCCGATGGCGTAGTCGGCGTCGCTCACCGGTTCGCGCACCAGCGCGAACAGCTGCGGCGCGGGGCCGGGGATATCCAGCACCGCGTCGAAGAAATTCGCGTCCACCGCACACGGTCCATCGAGCCAGGGCAGGTGCGGGTCCACTTCGGCCAAGAGGTAAGGACGTGGATGACCCATCCGCGCCACTTCGTCGAGCATGTCGAAGGTTAGGTCGGGATTGCAGCTCAGGCTCAGGCGCGTGCCGCCGGGTTCACGGGCGACTTTCTGCACCAGCGCGTTGACGCCACGCGCGGCCACGGCGCGCGCCACGTGCGTGTAGTTCAGGCTCACGTAGTTGCACTGCGCCTGGCGCGAGCCCAGCAGGGCACCGGACTGCATGTAGAACTCTTCCACGTTGATGTTGCCCGGGAGCGCATCGCGAAGGCGGGCGTCGGCGTAGTCCAGGCGCGGGAAATCCGCGCCGAACTGGCGATCCAGGAACGGGGCCAGGAAGCGCGCCTGCAGGCCCTTGCCGGCCACCGGCGGGGTGAGCGAAAGCGCAGTGAGCAGGGTCAGCGACAAGGCCGGGTCGGCAGCTACCCGCCGGGTGATGGCGTTGAGCAGCCGATGCGGCTTGCCCAAGCCCAGCGGCGCGGCAAGCACCAGTTCCGGGCCGCTGCGGGCCAGCAGCAGGTCCACGGCGTGTTCAAGGGTGTCGAGCGCGGTGGGCGGGGACATGGTGGGCCGGGGGCAGGAAGACCCGATCAGTATCGCACCGGCGACGGCAGCGCTTGACATCCATGATTACAGGTGTAAATTCAAATCAAATTACAGGCGTAATCAAATGCAGATCAGCGAAGCCGAATCGGTCGTGATGCAGGAACTCTGGAAGCGCAGCCCGCTGGCGGCTGACGAGGTGCATGCCGCCCTGGCTGGCCAACAGGACTGGCAGGAGGCCACGGTGAAGACCCTGCTCAACCGCCTGCTCAACAAGGGCGCCATACGTGCCGAGCGCGATGGTCGCCGCTATCGCTACGCCCCGGTGCTCACCCATGCCCAGTGGCTCAAAGGCGAAAGCGAAGGCTTGCTGGACCGCCTGTTCGGCGGCCGCGTGGCGCCGATGGTGGCGCACTTCACCCAGGGCCGGCGCCTCAGCCGCAAGGACATCGCCGAACTCAAGAAGTTGGTCCGGGAGTTGGACGATGAAGGCTGAGTTGGCGTGGCTGCTGTGGGAGGCGAGCTTGGCCGGCACCGCCGCCGTCGCATTGGTGCTGGCGCTGCGCAGGCCGTTGCGCGCCGCTTTCGGTGCAGGTGCCGCTTACGCCGCCTGGGGCGTGGTGCCCGCAGCGCTGATGGCGGTGCTGGTGCCAGCCGCGGCGACGCCGCTGGTTCCGATACTGATGGCGGCGGCGCCCGGCATCGCGCGCGCCGTCGCTGCGCCTGCCCTGGCACCGGCTGCTGACCGCTCGGCTTGGCTGCTGGCGCTGTGGGCCGCGGGCGTGCTGGTGCTGGCCGCGATGCAGTTCCGGCAGCAGCGCGCTTTCATGCACAGCCTGGGCCCGCTGCTTCAGCGTCCCGACGGGCTGCTGCAGAGCGCGGCCAGCGCCGGTTTGCCGGCGGTGATCGGCTGGCGCGCTCGCATCGTGCTGCCGCAGGATTTCGAGGCACGCTATGACGCGACCGAACGCGCGCTGGTGCTTTGCCATGAAGATGTCCATCGCCGGCGCGGGGACCTGTACGCCAGCGCGGTGGTGGCCCTGTTGCGCTGCGCCTTCTGGTTCAACCCATTGATCGCCTACGCGGCGGGGCGCTTCCGGCAGGATCAGGAACTGGCCTGCGATGCGGCGGTGCTGCAGCGTCATCCGGGCTTGCGTCGCCGCTACGGCGACGCCCTGCTCAAGACCCAACTCGCCGGACAAGCGCTGCCCATCGGCTGCCACTGGTTCGGTTCCCACCCCCTGAAGGAGCGAATCGCCATGCTCAAGCACGCCCGCACCTCCACGTTCCGCCGCGCCGTCGGCGGCGCGCTTGCCCTGGCCCTGGTGTTCGGCGGGGCATTCACCGCATGGGCGGCACAACCGCCCGCGGTACGCGAGGGACTGCTGGATATCGCGGTGGCGATATCGGTGGATGGCGGCGTCGAGAGCCGGTCGTCCCTGCAAACTCCCGCCGGCGAGACATTCGGCATCGCCAGCGGCGAGGGCGACGCGCGCTGGATGGCCGAGTTCTCGGCAAGGCCGGCCGATGTGGGCACCTTCCTGATCTCCGGCACCCTGTCCCGCGGCGGCAAACTCGTCGCCAGCCCGGCGCTGCAGGTGGCCGAGGGCCGCGCCGCCGTCTTCCAGGTAAGCACGCCCGATGGCGCCAGCGTGGTGCGCATGGAGCTCACCATCACCCGCGCCACCCAGGACAAGGCCGCGGCGGAGCTGCGCGCGGTGGGCATCGAGGGCAGCAAGCCGCAGTATCCGATGCAGGCGCTTGCCAACAACGAAAGCGGCACCGTGATGCTCAGGGTGCTGGTGGCGGCAGACGGCAAGGCGATACGCAGTGAGTTCGAGCCCGCTGGCAGCACCGTGCCGGCCGGCTCGCGCCTGGTTCATTCAGCGCAGAAAGCGGCGCTGGAATGGCGCTTCAACCCCGAGAAATTCGAGGGCAAGGCGATCGAGGGCTGGGTGCTGGTACCGGTGCGATTCGAAGCGGACCCCGGCGAAGGCTGAGTCTTCAGCCCAGCAGCAGTTTCGCCGACGCGATCAGCAGCACCAGCGACAGCGCGTAGCGCAGACCTTTCAGCGGCAGGCGATGGATGCCCAGTTGGGTGCCGATGAGCGCGCCGATGCCCACCGCGAACAGCCACGCGGGCAGGGCGGTGGGCAGCGCCGTGTTGACGCTCCACAGGCCCGCCAGCGCCAGCAGCGAGTTGATCCATACAAAGGCCACCGACACGCCCGAGGCTTCGCGCGAATGCGTCCAGCGCATCAGCAGCAGCAGCGGCGTGAGGAAGATGGCGCCGCCGGTGCCGGTGAGGCCCGAAAGCACGCCGATGGCGGCGCCGGCGGCCAGTGCCGGCGGCCAGCGCACCGGGCGCAGCGGCTGCGCATCGTCGCTGGCGCCCAGGCCGCGCGCGCTGCGGAACACGGCTACCGCGGATACCAGCAGCAGCAAGCCCAGCAGCAGCGAATAGCTGGCCTTGTCGATGGGATGGCGCGCCGCGAAATAGGCCGCCGGCGCCGACGCCAGCACGAACGGCAGCACCTTGCGCGGATCCACCAGGCCGGCGCGCGAGAAACGCACCAAACCGATGCCGCCCACCAGCAGGTTCAGCGCCAGAGCGGTGGGCCGCATCTGTTCGGGGGCGAAACCCAGCAGTGCCATGGCCGCGAGATAGCCGCTGGCACC
>JANNQY010000378.1:0-2695 GCA_031400995.1 Lysobacteraceae bacterium | reverse complement strand
GCATGCCCACCTTGGTCAGGCCCGTGCGGATAGGATTCTGGCCGGTGATGAACGCGGCGCGGCCTGCGGTGCAGCTCTGCTGCGCGTAGTAGTCGGTGAAGGCCACGCCTTCGTTGCCAACGCGGTCGATGTTGGGAGTGCGGTAGCCCATCTGGCCGCGGCTGTTGTAGCTGATGTTCCACCAGCCCACGTCGTCGCCCCAGAGAATGAGGATGTTTGGTTTCTTCGCGGCCATGGTTCGTTCCTTTAGTGCTGACGAAAATTCCGGACTGTCTGCAGACGATCCGGTACGAGGGGGCTTGATGATCACGCTACCGATGCGTGGTGGTCAAACTTAACCAATTCTTTCTAATTTCCTTCACGCCGATCTAGCGCAATCCGCGCCAGCGCCGGGTCATCGGCAAAGACGCCATTCACACCGGCCGAGACATAGGCGCGCAGTTGCTTCACGGCACCTTCCTCATTGCGCGCCGCCGCGCCTGCTTCGTTCTGAAAGCGCGGCTCCAGGAAAACGTTCTCGGGACGGAAGGTGTAGGCCATCACCTGCAGGCCCACGGAGCGGGCATCGTCCACCATTTCGCTGCGGTAACCGCCGCGGCCGTTGGGCTGCAGCGCCAGGGTCAGGTACGGCGGACCCACCGCATCGGCGTAGCCCGCGATCTCGCTCAGCCCGCTCGCGGTGGCCATGTCTGCGTAGCTGCGCGCTGAGCCGGCCAGCACCGCGTCGTAGGGCGACTGCCCCGGGCTGCCCAGCAGCTGCAGCAGGCGCACATTGCCGCCGCGCGGAAGCTGCTGGCGCAGGGCGCGCAAGTTGGCGACTTCGAAAGACTGGATCAGCACCGGGGCGCGGCGGGTGTAGTCGTGCGCGGCCAGCGCGTCCAGCAGCGGCTGCTCCATGGCCAGGCCGAGCGCGGCGAAGTGGCTGGGGTGCTTGATCTCGGGCACCAGGCCCACCGTGCGGCCGGTGGCGGCGGCGTGCGCAGCCACCAGCGCAACGATCTCGGCGAAGGTGGGCACGGCGTACTGGCCGTCCCATTCACGCGAGCGCAGCTGCGGCAGGCGCTCGCGGGCGCGTAGGGTCTTGAGCTCGGCCAGGCTGAAGTCCTCGACGAACCAGCCCTTCACCCAATCGCCGTCCACGCGCTTGCGGGTTTCGCGCGCGGCGAACTCCGGGCGCTGCGCCACGTCGGTGGTGTCGGAGAGTTCGTTTTCGTGCCGGGCCACCAGCACGCCGTCGCGGGTGCTCACCAGGTCGGGCTCGATGGCGTCGGCGCCCTGTTCCATCGCCAGCGTGTACGCGGCCAGGGTGTGCTCGGGGCGATGCGCGCTGGCGCCGCGGTGGGCGATGATCCAGGGGCGGGCGGCGGCGGTGGGTTGGGCTTCGGCCATGGCCGGCAGCGTAGCGCGCGCCGCGGGCGCGCAGGCAGCCAGCGCGCAGGCCAGCGCGATCAGCAGGAAGCGGCGGGACAGTCCGGGGCCAACCATTGCGCCAGCGTAGCGGCGGATAGTGACACTCAGCTTTCGTGGGCCAAGGCCCGGGCCGCCGCATCCGCCAGCCGCGCAACCAGCACCTCGTCGCCCGCGCCATGGCGGGTGAAACCGAAGGCATGCTCGGTGTCGCAGTGGCGGTCCAGCCAGATGCCCTCGCCGGTCGGCGGGCGGGTGGCGGCCAGCCAGAACGCCGTGTCGGCACCTTCCTGCGCCGTCCGTAGCACCGTGCGGAACAGCTTGCGGAAGCCGGGCAGCGCCGTGCGCACGCCGTCGGTGTCCACCCAGCCCGGGTGCATCACCCAGGCGCGCGGCCGGCCTTCGCCCAAGCGGTTCCAGTGGTGCGTCAGCGCAACCTGGGCGCGCTTGTGCTGGGCGTAGGCGCTGAAGCCATCGTGGTGCGCGGCGTCCGGCGCCTGCAGCGCGTCCAGATCCAGCGCCGCGCCGTACATGCCGCCCGAACTCATGGAAACGATGGCGCTGCCGTCGGTGAGCGCACTGCCCGCGCGCAGGCCGCCGTCAAGCACCCAGTGGCCCAAGAGGTTGGTGGCGAATCCCTGCTCCAGGCCTTCGGCAGTCTGACGGTAGTCGTGGCACATCACGCCGACGTTGTGCACCAGCACGTCCACCGTTCCGGCGGCGGCGATATCGGCGGCCGCGTGCGCCACCTCGCGCATCAGCGACAGGTCCACGGGCACCGGCTGGATGCGGCCTGTGCCGGAGGCTTGCTTCGCCAGCGCGTCGAGCTTGCGCGCGTCGCGGCCCAGCGCCAGCACCGTGGCCCCGCGCGCCGCTGCGCCCAGCGCGATGGCGCGGCCGATACCGCCGGTGGCGCCGCTCACCACCCAGCGCTGGCCGCTGAAATCGGCGTCCAGCCCAGCCCCGCCCACGCGGCGCCTGAAGCCGATGCGCGAGAACGGCAGCGCGAAGCGCGCGTAGAAAACCGCCGCACCGAGGGCCTTCTTCATGCAGCCCACCGGCTCAGGAAGTCTTCGTCCAGGTGGCCGGTCTTGACCAGGATCCGTGCGCCCAGCGGCGCGCGCGGCGCGTGCCGGGACAGGTGCGGGCTGCGCAGCCAGCTGCCCGCCGGGTAGTCGCCGTGCTCGTCCTCGAACTGGCCGCTGAGCACCAGGATTTCCTCGCCGCCCCAGTGCGTGTGCGGCTGGAACACCGTGCCCGGCGCCCAGTCCACCAGCGCGGTGTGCTG
>JANNQY010000377.1:0-1724 GCA_031400995.1 Lysobacteraceae bacterium | reverse complement strand
CGTGACCGAGTCCACGCCCGGGGCGGCGGTGCCGGTGAGTACGCCGGTCACCTGCTGGCGATAGGTTTCCACGTCCCCGAAAAATTCGTCGGTGTAGGCGTCGCCGGCCGGCAGTTCCAGCGGATTGGCCGTGAACCCGCTGTCCACCACCTGGGCGCCCATGCGGTGGCGATAGAGGTAGTAGCCCTCGGCGATCTGCCAAGTGAATTCGATGCGGCCGCGGTCGGTGGCGCGGGCGCTGAGTGCGAAGGCCTGGTCGATGGGCAGCAGTTCGGTCTCGTCCACGGCCTGGGCCGCGGGGGCGAACAGCAGCGCGGCCAACAGGGCCAATAGCCAACGGGTCATGCGCGGAGTCTCACTGGGAAGCGGCCGGCGGGCGGGGAGGGCTAGCCGATACCACCCGCAGTATCGGCGCAAGTTCATCGCGATGGCGAGATGACGGGGCTCAGCCGCGATCCGTCATGGCTTCCACGAAGTCCACCAGCGGCTGCTGCTCTGGGCCGCGCAGGGACCGGAACGCCATCAGCAGCCTTTCCTCCAGCCCGCACTGGGCGTAGAAATTGAGCAGCATCGCCGGCGTTTCATCGTCCCCACCCACCCAGCGGCCGCCGCGGCCGGTGGCCAGCCATTCAAAGCTGACGGCGCAGCCCATGGCCACCTTTGCCATGTTCTCGGTGGTGGGCCGGGCCCCGCCCAAGCGCTCCCACTGGGCCACGGCGCTGCGCGCCACGCCCACTACCCTGGCCAGGTCGGCCTGGGACATTTCGGCGCCACGGCGCGCCTGTTTCATGCGGTTGAACAGCATCTCCATGGTGGTTCCCCGAAAAAGAGCCAGAAACTGCAATACCGCGCCGATACCCTGCGGCGTGGACGCGGCTTGGCGTGCCCGTCTAGTGCGGGTCTTCGCCGGCCAAAGCCCGGAAAGTCCGGTGCCCGCCCGATTGTAGGGGAAAGGCCCCGGCGTGAAATTTGGCCCCGGGCGGGGCTTGAAAGGCCGCGCCCCCCGTCCCATTGATGGGGGGTCGCGCCGCTTTCGGACTCCGCGCCGCGCGCGTATCATTGGCAGTCACCGGGGCCGAGTGCTAACGCACAAGGCCAATGTTGTTGAAATCATTGGAATAACGAGGAAAACCCATGAACATCAAGCCGCTCTACGACCGCGTGGTCATCAAGCGTATGGAAGAAGAAAAGATGTCCGCTGGCGGCATCGTCATTCCCGACTCGGCCACCGAGAAGCCCATCAAGGGTGAAGTGCTGGCGGTTGGCGGTGGCAAGGCCCTGGACAACGGCAGCATCCGCGCCCCGCTGGTGAAGGTGGGCGACAAGGTCCTGTTCGGCAAGTACGCCGGCACCGAAGTGAAGCTCGACGGCCAGGAAATCCTGGTGGTGAAGGAAGACGACATTCTGGCCATCCTCGGCTGATCCCCCGCCGGCCTGCGCCTGCGCGGCCGGCACTGAACCAACCGCATTCAAGCATCTGGAGTAAATGAAATGGCTGCCAAGGAAATTCGTTTCGGTGAAGACGCCCGCGCCCGCATGGTGAAGGGCGTGAACATCCTCGCCAACGCCGTCAAGGCCACCCTGGGCCCGAAGGGCCGCAACGTCGTGCTCGACAAGAGCTTCGGCGCGCCCACGATCACCAAGGACGGCGTCAGCGTCGCCAAGGAAATCGAGCTGGCCGACAAGTTCGAGAACATGGGCGCGCAGATGGTGAAGGAAGTCGC
>JANNQY010000376.1:0-7063 GCA_031400995.1 Lysobacteraceae bacterium | reverse complement strand
GGTGATCTCGCGCTTCTCGCTGAGCCAGGTGGCCAGTGGCGCGCGCTGCTCGCCTACGGCGACTTCGGAATGCGCGTCCACGCCCAGTGCGGCGACCACGGCCTGCACCAGCGCCGGCGCGTTGCGCGGCCACACGCCCAGCGCATCGCCGGGCTGGTAGCTCAGGCCGGAGCCTTCAAGGGAGAGTTCGATGTGGCGCACGTCCTTGCGGCTGTCGCGGCCGGTGAGGCGTTGGTTCACCAGCAGCTCGGCCGCATAGGGCTTCTCGCGCGACCAGGGCGAGGCCACGGTGGCGCCCGGGCGCAGCGGCGTCACCGAGGCCAGCGGTGCGGCGGCTTTGAGCTGCTCCTTGGCGGTTTCGAAGGCGCGCAGCAGCCAGGGAGTGGCTACCGCGTCCAGGTCCAGGTCGGCCTCACCGCATTCGAAGAGACGCTGCGCGCCCAGTTCGGCCAGGCGCGCATCCAGCTGGCGGCCCGTGGCGTTGAACTGCGGGTAGCTCGAATCGCCCAGGCCCAGCACCGCGAACTTCAGGCCTGGCAGCGCGGGCGCGCGCTTACCCAACAGGTGCTGCACGAAGCCGCGGGCGTCATCGGGTGGGTCGCCGTCGCCTTGGGTGCTGATGACCACGTAAAGCAGGCGCTCGTCCTTGAGTTCACGCAGCGGGTAGGCGTCGGCGCGCAGCAGGCGCACCGACAGGCCGGCGCCTTCGGCCTGGCGGGCCAGCTGTTCGGCCAGGCGCTTGGAATTGCCGGTCTGGCTGCCGTAAACGATGCTCAGGCGCGCCGAGGCGGCCACGTCCGCAGCCGCGACCGCGCGCGGTCCCGGCCGCGCCGCCAGCCCAGCCGCATAGCCCGACAGCCACCACAGGCCCGGAGCATCCAGGCCCTCGGTGAGGCGCGCCAGCAGGTCCACCTTGTCCTCGGGCAGGGGCGCAACGGGCAGGGCGTAGGGAGCGGGGGACATGGGCGGCAGGCTCGCGTGGCGGTATGGGACCGAACTTACGCGCGCGGTTTTTGCCCCGGAAAGGATCAAGCGGCATAGGCTTATGCCTAGCGCTCCTTTCGTGCGCGGCTGCCCGGTTCCAATACTGTGGCCACTCTTTGCGGGACTGGTGGATGGACATACCCCCGGATTTCTGGGCCTTCGTGGCCATCGGACTGGCCGCCCAACTCGTGGACGGCGCCTTGGGCATGGCCTATGGCGTCACCAGTTCCAGCCTGCTGCTGGCCTTGGGCCTGCCGCCGGCCTTGGCCAGCGCCAGCGTGCACGCCGCCGAAGTGGCCACCACGGGCGTGTCGGGCCTGAGCCACCGCTATTTCGGCAACGTGGACAAGGCGCTTATGTGGAGGCTGGCCCTGCCCGGTGTTGTCGGCGGAGTGGCGGGCGCCCTGCTGCTGAGCCTGATCAGTTGGGCTTGGCTGCGGCCATTGGTGGCGGTTTACCTGCTGGTGCTGGGCCTGTTGCTGTTGCGCCGCGCATGGCTGGGCGTGCGCGGCCCGCCGCGCACCCGCAGCATGGCGCCGCTGGGCGTGGGGGCGGGTTTCCTCGACGCCGTGGGCGGAGGCGGCTGGGGCGCGCTCACCACCACCAGCCTTCTGGCGCGGCACGTGGAGCCGCGTTTCGCGATCGGCACCGCCAATGCCGCCGAATTCTTCGTCAGCCTCGCCATCACCCTGGTTTTCCTGGTCACGCTGGGCATCAGCCACACCCACGTGGTGCTGGGCCTGCTTTTGGGCGGCGTGATCGCGGCGCCCTTTGCCGCTTGGCTGGCCAAGCGCATCCCGGCCCGGCCGATGATGGCCGCCGTGGGCACCCTGGTGATTGCGGTGAGTGCCTACAACCTGCTGCGCTGGCTGTGAAAGCCTTTATCCTTCGGCCATGACCCTGCCCAGCCTGTCCCATCTCGACCGCCTCGAGGCCGAGAGCCTGCACATCTTTCGCGAGGTGGCCGCCGAGTTCCACAACCCGGTGATGATGTATTCGGTGGGCAAGGACAGCTCGGTGCTGCTGCACCTGCTGCTGAAAGCGTTCTACCCCGCCAAGCCGCCGATCCCGCTGCTGCACGTGGACACCGGCTGGAAGTTCCGGGAAATGATCGCCTTTCGCGAGCAGCGCGCCCAGCAGACCGGCGTCACCCTGCACCGCCACACCAACCCCGAGGGCGTGGCGCAGGGCGTGAACCCGTTCACCCACGGCGCCACCGTGCACACCGACATCATGAAGACCCAGGCCCTGAAGCAGGCGCTGGACCAGCACGGCTTCGATGCCGCCATCGGCGGCGCGCGTCGCGACGAGGAAAAATCCCGGGCCAAGGAGCGCATCTTTTCCTTCCGCAGCGCCCAGCACCGCTGGGACCCCAAGAACCAGCGTCCGGAGCTGTGGGACCTCTACAACACCCGCATCCAGAGGGGCGAGAGCGTGCGGGTGTTCCCCATTTCCAACTGGACCGAGCTGGATGTGTGGCTCTACATCTACCGTGAGCAGATCCCGGTGCCGGCGCTGTACCTGGCCAAGCCGCGGCCGGTGGTGGAGCGCGACGGCGCGCTGATCATGGTGGACGACGAGCGCATGCCGCTGCGCCCGGGTGAAGTGCCGACGCTCAAGACCGTTCGCTTCCGCACCCTGGGCTGCTACCCGCTCACTGGCGCGATTGAATCCGAGGCCGACACGCTGGAGAAGGTGATCGCCGAAATGCTGGTGGCCCGCAACTCCGAGCGTCAGGGCCGCGTGATCGACCACGACCCCAGCGCCTCCATGGAAAAGAAAAAGCAGGAGGGCTATTTCTGATGGCCACCCAAGGCCCAGCCGTACCTGTAGGAGGGACTTCAGTCCCGATGCCTTTGCCGATAGCTGTCGGGACTGAAGTCCCTCCTACAGAAGTGGGGGTGGGGGCTTACCTCAAGCTGCATGAAACCAAGCCGCTGCTGCGCTTCATCACCTGCGGCAGCGTGGACGACGGCAAGAGCACGCTCATCGGGCGGCTGCTGCACGACACCCAGCTGTTGTTCGACGACCAGTTGGCGGCGCTGGAAAAAGACAGCCTGCGCCACGGCACCCAGAACGGCGAGGTGGATTATGCGCTGCTGGTGGACGGCCTGGCGGCAGAGCGCGAGCAGGGCATCACCATTGACGTCGCTTACCGCTACTTCAGCACCGAGAAGCGCAAGTTCATCGTTGCCGACTGCCCGGGGCACGAGCAGTACACCCGCAACATGGCCACCGGTGCCTCCACCGCTGACTTGGCGGTGGTGCTGGTGGATGCGCGCAAGGGCCTGCTCACCCAGACCCGGCGCCACAGCTACATCGTCTCGCTGCTGGGCATCCGGCGCGTGGTGCTGGCGGTGAACAAGATGGACCTGGTGGGCTTTGACGCCGCGGTGTTCGACGCGATCGTGGCGCAGTACGCGGTGCTGGCGAAAGAGTTGGGCATCCCCCACGTGCAAGCGATCGCGCTGTCGGCGCTGAAGGGCGACAACCTGCTGGCGCCGTCTGCCGCCATGCCTTGGTACACCGGGCCCACGCTGCTGCAGGCGCTGGAGCAGGCGCCGGTGGACGGCGCCGATGCGGCCCAACCGTTCCGGCTGCCGGTGCAGTGGGTGAACCGGCCGAACCAGGATTTCCGCGGCTTTGCCGGCACGCTGGCGGCTGGCACCGTGGCACCCGGCGACGAAGTGGTGGTGCTACCTTCGGGCCGCCGCACCCAGGTACAGCGCATCGTCACGGCCGGCGGCGATCTGCCGCGCGCGGTGGCGGGGCAGGCCATCACGCTCACGCTGGCCGAGGAAGTGGACGTGAGCCGCGGCGACGTGATCGCCGCCGCGGCCAATCCGCCGCAGGTGGCCGACCAGTTCGCCGCGCACCTGCTGTGGATGGGCGAACAGACGCTGCTGCCGGGTCGGCCCTACTGGCTGAAGATGGGCGCGCGCACCGTCACCGCGCAGGTGACCGAGATCAAGCACAAGGTGGACGTGAACACCCAGGCGCCTCTGGCCGCGCGGCACCTGGAGCTCAACGAGGTGGGCTACTGCAACCTGAGCCTGGACCAGGCGGTGGCGTTCGAGCCGTATGTGCAGAACCGCAAGCTGGGTGGTTTCATCCTGATCGACCGCCAGACCAATGCGACGGTGGCCGCCGGCACGCTGGAATTCTCGCTGCGTCGCGCCGCCAACATCCACTGGCAGCACCTGGACGTGGACAAGGCCGCGCGCGCGCGCATCAAGGGCCAGTCGCCGCGGGTGCTGTGGTTCACCGGCCTGTCGGGTGCGGGCAAATCCACCATCGCCAATTTGGTGGACAAGCAGCTGCACGCGAAGGGGCTGCACACGTTCATCCTGGACGGCGACAACGTGCGGCATGGCCTGAATCGCAACCTGGGTTTCACCGACGAGGACCGGGTGGAAAACATTCGCCGGGTGGCCGAGGTGGCCAAGCTGATGAGCGATGCGGGGCTGATCGTGCTGGTGAGCTTCATCTCGCCGTTCCGGGCCGAGCGGCGGATGGCGCGCGAGCTGTTCGCGCCGGGGGAGTTCCTGGAAGTGCACGTGGACACGTCGCTGGCTGAAGCCGAGCGGCGTGACCTCAAGGGGCTCTATGCGAAGGCGCGCGCCGGGCTGATCCGCAACTTCACCGGCATCGATTCACCCTACGAAGCCCCCGAGAATCCAGAACTGGTGCTCGACACCCTGCACCACACCCCCGAAGCCCTGGCTGACCAGGTGGTAACCCGCCTCCTGGCCAGCCCCTCCCTGTAGGAGGGACTTCAGTCCCGATGCTTTCCGCCCAAGGGCATCGGGACTGAAGTCCCTCCTACAGAGAGGCGGGGAGTGCGCGGAGGCGGGTGGCGAGGGTGGCGGCGAAGCGGGCGGCGGCGCCTTCGCCGTAGGGCAGGAAGACCGAGGGCTCGGTGAGTTCGAGTTCCAGCAGCTGTGGGCCGGTTTCGGAGGGCAGCAGGTCCACGCGGGCGTAGGGCAGGGGGCCGAAGGGCAGGGCGGCGAGGGCGGCGGCGGCGACTTCGCGTTCGGCGGCGGAAGGCTGGCGGGGCTGGATTTGCTCGGCGGCGAACAAGGCGTCGGTGGGGCCTTCGCCGCGTTTGAGCAGCGGGCCCTTGCGGATGGCGTGGCTGAACTGGCCGTCGAAAAACAGCAGCGCGGTTTCGCCCTGCGTATCCACGGCCGGTAGGTAGGGCTGCACCAGCACGTGCCTTCCTTGCGCGAGTAGCCGCTGCGCGTGCGCCAGTGCCGCGGGGCGTTCGGCGCGCACGTAGCGCTGCGCGTCGCGCGAGCCGGCGCCTACGGTGGGCTTCACGACGAACTCGTCGAAGGCCGGCATCGTCGCTGTGTCGTCGCCCGGCGCCAGGAAGTGGCTTTCGATCACCGGTACGCCGCGCGCGGCTAGTTCGCCCAGATAGCGTTTGTCGGTGTTCCAGCGCACCACGTCCGGGGAATTCCACAGTGCGGTAATGCCTGCCGTGCGCTCGCACCAAGCCAGGAATTCCGGCAGCCGCTCCACGTAATCCCATGTGGAGCGCAGCAGCACGGCGTCGAAGCGCGCCCAGCTCACCGTCATGTCGTCCCAAGCCACGGCGGTGGTTTCGATGCCGATGTCGCGGCAGGCATCGAGCAGCGGCTCAAGGTCTTCGTCCAGACCGAAGGCGGCAACGGCGGTGGCAAGCGCAAGCTTCATGCCCTGTCCTTGAACCTGTAGGAGGGACTTTAGTCCCGATGTTTTTTTATGGGTGAGCAATCGGGACTGAAGTCCCTCCTACAGGGAGGGTCCAGGGGTCCAGGGGTCAGAGGCCCTGGTAGTTGGGGCCGGCGCCGCCTTCCGGCGTCACCCAGGTGATGATCTGGTACGGGTCCTTGATGTCGCAGGTCTTGCAGTGCACGCAGTTGGCGGCGTTTATCTGCAGGCGCTTGCCGTTCTCGTCGCTCACCATTTCGTAAACGCCGGCCGGGCAGAAGTGCTGGCAGGGGTTGCCGTATTCCTCGGCGCAGGTGGTGATGCACACGTTGGTGTCGGCCACGCGCAGGTGCACCGGCTGGTCCTCGTCGTGCTCGGTGGCGGCGAAGTAGACGCCGGCCAGGCGATCGCGCGGGGGCAGGGTGCGCGCCACGTAGTCGCGCTTGGGCTTTACGGCGTCCGCCAGTTTCTGCAGCGAACTCCAGTCGGCCTTGCAGCGCCAGGTCCACGGCGAGCGCCCCGCCGTGGCGGTTTCCCAGGCCGAGTTCACCAGCCCGAACCACAGGCCTTTCTTGAAACCGGGCTTGATGTTGCGCACCGTGCGCAGCTCGGCCATGGCTGGCGACGCGCGCAGCTTTGCGTCGAAGCCGGCGCTGGCCAGCGCGCCGTCCTGGCCCGCGATGTGTTCGGCCGCCAGCATGCCGCTGCGCATGGCCTGGTGGGTGCCTTTGATCTTCGGCACGTTGAGCAGGCCCGCAGCGCAGCCGATCAGCAGCGCGCCGGGCATTTCCACTTTCGGCAGCGACTGCCAGCCGCCGGTGACGATGGCGCGCGCGCCGGCGCTGAGGATGGTGCCGCCTTCGAGCAGCGGCTTCACGAGCGGGTGGTTCTTCCACTGCTGGAAAGCTTCGTACGGCTGGTAGTTCGGGTCGCGGTAGTCCAGGCCCGAGACGTAGCCCAGCGCCACGCGGTCCTTGTCGAGGTGATACAGGAAGCTGCCGCCGTAGGTGTGGGTATCGGCCGGCCAGCCCAGGCTGTGCACGATCTTGCCCGGGCTCACGCGCCCGGCCGGCAGCTGCCAAAGCTCCTTGATGCCGATGGAGTAATTCTGCGGGTCGCTGTCGGCGTCGAGCTTGAACTTCGACACCAGCGTTTTCGTCAGGTGCCCGCGCGCGCCTTCGGCCAGCACGGTCAGCTTGGCCTTGATGTCGATGCCCTGGGTGTAGCCGGCCTTGTGGCTGCCGTCCTTGGCCACGCCCATGTCGCCGATGCGCACGCCCGCAACCGCGCCGGCCTCATCGAACAGCAGTTCGGCGGCGGCAAAGCCCGGGTAGATCTCCACGCCCAGCGCCTCGGCCTGCGGCGCCAGCCAGGCGCACATCGC
>JANNQY010000375.1:0-6275 GCA_031400995.1 Lysobacteraceae bacterium | reverse complement strand
GCCACGGCATTGGCCGTGGCGCTGCTGCTGCGACTGTTCGATGAATCGGGCTCGGACAGCCTGACCGCGCCGCCGCCGGACACGAAAGGCAAGGAGTCCGGGAATGCGTGATTTCGGAAGCGTGCGGCGGGGTAGGGCATGACCACGCCCGGGGGCTTGCTGCTGGCCTTGGTTGTGCTGCTGCCGGCCATGGGTGTGATGGTGGGCCTCGTGCTGGGAGGCCGCAACGCCCGCCGCGTCGCCGTGGTCACTTGGCTGGTCGTTGCCGCGTTGGTGGCGGCCATTGCCCTGCAGTTCCTCGAATCGGCCCAGCCGCTGGTCTACCTGCTCGGTGGCTGGGCGCCCCCCTTGGGCATCGCGCTGCGTGCCGACGGCATCGCGGTGGCCATGATGGCAGCGGTGGCGGTGGTGGTGGGCGGCATCGCGGTCTACGGCTGGAGCCAGTTCGAGACGCCGGTGGGCGACCGCGAGAAACGCGCGCCGCTGATGTTCTGGCTGCTGCTGATGGCGGTGTGGGCCTCGCTGAACCTGGTGTTCGTGAGTGGCGACCTGTTCACGCTGTACGTGGCGCTGGAACTGCTCACCTTCGCCGGCGTGCCGCTGGTGTGCCTGGACGGAAAAGGGGAGACCCTGCGCGCTGCGCTGCGCTACCTGCTGTTCGCGCTGCTCGGTTCGCTGCTGTACCTGTTGGGCGCTGTGCTTCTCTATGGCGCCTACGGCACGCTGGACATCGCGCTGCTTGCGGCCGTCATTGAGCCGGGCCCATTGGCCTGGGCTGCAGCGGCGCTGATGACGGTGGGCCTGCTCGCCAAGACCGCGCTGTTCCCGCTTCATATCTGGCTGCCGCCGGCCCACGCCGGCGCGCCGGCCGCTGGCAGCGCCATTCTCTCGGCGCTGGTCATCAAGGGATCCTGGTTCCTGGTTATCCGGCTTTGGTTCGATGTAATGCCGGGTGTGGTCACCCCTTCCGCCGCGCAGCTGCTGGCCACCCTGGGCGCGCTGGCCATCGTGGTGGGCAGCGTGGTGGCGCTGCGCCAGGAGCGGCTGAAGCTGCTGGTGGCCTATTCCACCATTGCCCAGATTGGCTACCTGTTCCTGATGTTCCCGCTGGCGTTTGGCGACGGCGGCTTGGTGCATGGCGACGTGCTCACCGGCGGCGTGCTGCAGGGCATTTCCCACGCCACGGCCAAGGCCGGCATGTTCATGGCGGCGGGCTTGGTCTATGCCGCGCTGGGCCACGACCGGATCGCGGAGTTGGCCGGCGTGGCGCGGGCCATGCCGATCACCGTGATGGCTTTCGTCGTCGCCGGCTTGGCCCTGATGGGCGTGGTGCCCAGCGGTGCCTACCTGGCCAAGAAGCTGCTGCTGAGCGCTGCCGATGGTTCGGGCCAATGGTGGTGGACGGTGGTGCTGCAGGGTGGCGCCGCATTCACCGCGGGCTACGTGGTTTTGTTCCTGGTGCGGGTGCTGCGGCGTGCGCCGGCACCGCTCACGCCGGTGAAACCGCTGCCGCTTGCGCCGCAGCTTGCGGCGCTGGGCCTGGCGCTGGCGTCCCTGCTGCTGGCCTTCGCGGCGCTGGGGCCAGTGTCCCCGGAGCTGGTGTCAAATCCGCTGGCGCCCAAGGAGCTTGCCGCCACCCTGGGCGTGGTCCTGGGCGGCGTGTTGCTGGCGCTGGGCCTGGCTCGCGGTTCGCTGTTCAATCCGGCCGCAGGCGCGGACTCCGGCGGCCTGCTGCGCCGTGCTGCAGGTGCGGCAGGCGTGGCGTTCGAGCGTCTGGATGAGTTTGCCCGCCGCTGGACCAGCGCCAGCGTCCTGCTGCTGGCGCTGGCCGGTCTGTTCGCCTGGTTGATGGTTCGGGGCGCGCAAGCTTGACGGACGCCAGCGCCCAGAAGCTGTCGCGCGGGGCGCTGCTTGCCCTGGTAGTGGGCTCGATGGTCGGGGCGGGCATCTTCACCCTCCCGTCGGCCTTCGGGCGATCCACCGGCGTGGTGGGCGCGCTGGTCTCGTGGGCCATCGCCGGCACCGGCATGCTGATGCTGGCGTTCGTTTTCCAGACGTTGTCGCGGCGCAAGCCCGAGATAGACGCCGGCATCTACGGCTACGCCGAGGCCGGCTTTGGCCATTACCTGGGCTTCGTGGCGGCGTTTGGCTACTGGATTGCCTGCTGCCTGGCGGACGTCGCCTGCCTGGTGCTTATCAAGGCCACATTGGGCCTGTTTTTCCCGGTGTTTGGCGATGGTTCCACCGCAGTGGCCATCATCGGCGCCAGTGCCATTGTCTGGCTGGTCCATATGCTGGTGCTGCGCGGGGTGAAGGAGGCCGCGACGCTCAATACCATCGCCACGGTGGCCAAGATGGTCCCCATCGGCATCTTCATCTTCGTGGTGATCGCCGGCTTCCGGGCCGATGTGTTCGCGCTGAACATCTGGGGCGGCGAAGAGGCCAGCCTGAGCAGCATCGCCAGCCAGGTTCGCAACACCATGCTGGTGACGGTGTTCGTATTCGTGGGCATCGAAGGCGCCAGCGTCTACTCGCGCCACGCCAAGAATCGCGACGACGTGGGCTGGGCAACCGTGCTGGGCTTCCTGGGCGTGCTGTGCCTGCTGATGCTGGTCACCGTGTTCTCGTACGGAATTTTGCTGCGGCCTGAATTGGCGGCGTTGGCGACGCCTTCGATGGCGGGCGTGATGGAGGCCATCGTCGGGCCGTGGGGCCGGGTGTTCGTGAGCGTGGGCCTGCTGATTTCCATCGCCGGCAACTACCTGTCGTGGTCGCTGCTTGCCGCCGAGGTACTCAGTTCGGCCGCCAAGCACAACACCGTGCCGGCCTTCCTGGGCCGCGAGAACGCGAAGCAGGTGCCCTACACGGCGCTGTGGCTGACCAACATCGTCATCCAGGCCTTCCTGCTGGTCACCTTCTTCGCCGAGTCCGCATTCACCATCGCGCTGAAAATGACCAGCGCCATGACCCTCATCCCCTACCTGTTGGTAGCCGCCTACGGCTTCAAATTGGCCTGGACCGCGGAAACCTACGGTGCCGCCGACCGTAGCCGCCGCCGCGAGGGGATTTTCGCCGCCGTCGCCACGCTGTACGCCATCGCCATGCTGGTGGCCGGCGGGCCCAAGTTCGTCCTGCTGGCGGCGCTGCTGTATGCGCCCGGCACTTGGCTGTTCTGGCGCGCGCGCCAAGAGCAGGCCTGCCAGGTGTTCACCCGCCCCGAGGCGGCGGCGTTTGCCGGAATCTGCCTAATGGCGGTGACGGCCCTCTACGCCCTGCTGTCCGGCCGGATGAGCATCTGAATGGCTCAGGGCGAAAGCCCCGGCGGCACGGTAGTCCATATCTGTTCGGTCAGACCCGTCGCATAGCCAAGATCGAACAGCGTTCCCATCAACACCGGGTCGAACAGCGTGTCGCCCTGCACGGAGACGTCGCCGGGCATGGTGACCCAGTGGAAGCCCGCCTCAGCACGGCGTGCCGCCGCATAGATACGGAACAGATCGCCAATCACGGCGGCCTTGCCGGCGGCGTCCAAGGAACGAAGGGCGATGCTGCCCAGGGTGCGCGACGTGGGCTCGTGCACCGAGGCCAGTTGGCCATTGTGGATGATGAAGATGTCCTCGTGCCCGGGTCCGCGCCCAACGGCCTTCTGGGCGGCGTCGAAATCGAACACGCCGCCAGAGTAGAAGACGTTCGCACCGATCGCTCCGTCCACATGCATCTCGTCGTAGAGCGCGCCATTGGCCTCCACCTCGAACAGCACCGGCTGGAAGGCGATGGGAATGGATGACGAGGCCAGCATCACCTTGCGAAACAGCGCCAGCGCGCCCGGACGGTTGCTGTCGGCTATCAAGCCCATGTTCCAGACAATAAACCGCTGCGAATCCAAATCCGCCGTGCCGATGTAGAGGCGGCGTCCGGAGCGGTGGGCCTTGGCGACCTCGGCAAGGAGTTCCGCATCCACCACTTCGGCGATGGTGTTGCGCATCGGGGTGGAGTCGGCGAGCGATTCGCCGTTGAACAGCTGCGGCAGCAGCGACAGCCGGGTGAAGATGCGAGAGGACGTGGTGGTGGTGTAAAACTTGCGCAGATCATCGTCGTAGTCAGTGCCCAGGAAGGCGAAGGGCGCCATTAACGCGCCGGTGGAGACGCCAGTGACGATCTTGAAGACGGGGCGGGTGCCGGCCTGGGTCCAACCGTTGAGCAGGCCCGCGCCGAAGGCCCCGAGCGGGCCGCCCCCCGACAGCGTGAGATGGGCGTATTTGATGCGTCCGTCAGGCCCTACCGGGAATTCGTCCGCGGACTCCTGTGCAAACGACAGCGTGAGGTCCTGGACCATGGTCGGGCTGAGCGTGCCGCCGGTGGCGCGCACGGTGGGCATCCCGGGCAGGCGCGCCTCGTCCCGTTTTTCCACCGGCAGTGGGTTGCGTGGCAGCGTGCTGCAGCCGGCTAGCGCAAGGCTGCCCAAGACCATCAGGCAGCGTGCCAACCCAAGAAGGCACGGCCTGGGCTTCATGCCTTACTCGCCCGGCGCGGCCGGTTCGCCCTCGGGCGGGACCGCGGCAGATGCCAACGGCCCTTGCCCGGCGATTTCACTGGACAGATCCACCCAGCCGCCACCCATGGCGCGGTAGACATTGATGGATTGTGCGTAGCGGTCGGCGCTCAGGCGCACGGCAGCGAGTTCGGCGGCGAACAGTTCGTTCTCCGCGACCAGAACTTCCACGTAACCGGTGATGCCGCGGTCGAAACGAAGGCGGGAGAGCTTGGCCAACTCGCGCAAGGCGTCTACCCGTTTCTGCTGCTCGGCCAGTTCCCGTGTCTTCTTCTCGGTGCCGGTGAGCGCGTCGTTGGTTTCCCGGAAGGCATTGAGGATGGTCAGCTGGTACACCAGCACCGCCTGCTCGCTCTGCGCCTCGGCCGAGGAAACCTGGCCCTTGATGCCGCCGAAGGTGAACACCGGGCCGGCAATGCTGGCGCCCAGCAGCCAGGTGGACGCCGGCTCGGTCAGCAGCTTGGAGAACGCCGTGCTGACGCTGCCCAAGACGCCGGTGATGGAAATGTTGGGGTAGTAGAGCGCCCGCGTCGCGCCCACGTTGGCGTTGGCGGCAACCAGGTTCTGTTCGGCCTGCAGCACGTCGGGGCGACGCTGCAGCAGGGCAGTCGGCAGGTCGGCCGGCACTTGGGGCGTCACCAGCTCATCAATGGTCTTGCCGCGCGGGATGGGGCCCGGGTTGCGGCCAAGCAGGATGGAAATGAGGTTTTCTTGGGCGGCGATGGCCTGTTCGAAGGCCGGGATGGCCGCCTTGGCCTGCTGCGCCTGCGACGTGATCTGCGTCACCTCGGTGCGGGAAACGATGCCGGCCTTGAAGCGCAGGTCGAAGATGCGCGCCGTCTCCACGAAGTTGTCCGCGGTGGCGTGGGCGATCTCCAGCTGGCGATCCAGCGCCCGCAGAGAAATGTAGTTTGTGGCGACGTTGGCCACCAGGGAAAGCACCACGCCGCGCTGCGCCTGCTCGCTGGCGTAGACCTGGGCCTGGGCGGCTTCGCTCAGGCGCCGCACGCGGCCGAACAGGTCGGCCTGCCAGGCGGTGCCCAGGGACGCCTGGTACAGCGAGAAATACGGATCAGCGCCCGGGGGCAGGGGCGGCTGGCCGACAGTGCTGGCCTGCGCGCGGCTGGCGTCCACGCCGTAGCCGATCTGCGGATAGAGCTGCGAGCGCGTTGCATTTAGCGCGCCTAGGAACTGGTCCACCCGGGCGGCGGCGATACGTACGTCCAGGTTCTCGCGCAGGGCGGAGTCCACCAGTTCGTTGAGGACGGGATCCTGGAACTGCTCCCACCACTTGGTGTTGGCGGCGTCGACGGCCGCGCTGCTGTCGATGCGCCACTTCTCAGGCGTGTCGAACCCCGGCCGGACATAGTCAGGGCCCACGGTGCATCCCGTAATGCCGCCTATGGCAAGAACCAACGTGGCGAATCTGAGCATTTGGTCTGGACTTCCGGTCTGGAGTGGGTGAACTGGAGCCGGCCCGGACAAGCCGGACCGGGGTGAGGACGATGGTAGCGAGCTAGAAGTCCTTGCGCACCGTCATCCAGGTTTCAATGGAGCTGTAGTTGCCGTCCAAGAGGTTGCTTTGGTCGCGGATGTAGAGCACCTCGGGATTGAGCGACCAGCCTTCGGCGAACTCCCAGATCAAGCCACCCCCCAGTTCGTAAAGGTCGTCATTGCGGGTGGGAAGCGCAAAGGGCTCATCGCCGCTATCGGAGCTGATGCG
>JANNQY010000374.1:0-8763 GCA_031400995.1 Lysobacteraceae bacterium | reverse complement strand
CCCCCCCTGTAGGAGGGACTTCAGTCCCGATGCATTTCTCAGCGAACCATCGGGACTGAAGTCCCTCCTACAAGGGTGGGGCGGAGTGTGCGGTGCGTCACGGTTTGACGCGGAGGTTGCGAGCCGCGCCCGCTGCCGTATGCTGGAAGACCCCGGGGCCCCCGCCCAGCGAGACTTGGCGCCATGCAGCAGGAAGAAGAACTTTCGCCTGACGAGCTAACCGCGCTGCTCTCCAGCTACATGCCGGAGATCCCGGGCTATCGCGTGCTGCGCCGGATCGGCAAGGGCGGCATGTCGCAGGTGTACTTGGGCGTGCAGGAGTCCCTGGACCGCCAGGTGGCGGTGAAAGTGATGTCGCCCGCCGCGCTCACCGACGAAATCAGCAAGCAGCGCTTCGAACACGAGGCGCGCACCATCGCCAAGCTCGAGCATCCGTGCATCGTCGGCATCCACGAGGTGGGGCGCACGCGCCAAGGCCTGCTGTATTACGTGCTGCCCTACCTGGCCAAGGGCCACCTGGGCCAGCGTGATTTCACCCAGGACGAACCGCGCGTCATCGAAGTGCTGCGCTCGCTGCTGTCAGCGCTGGAGTACGCCCATGCACGCGGCATCGTCCACCGTGACGTCAAGGCCGAGAACGTCCTTTTCGACAACGCCGACCGGCCGCTGCTCACCGATTTCGGCATCGCGCTCTCCAAGCGCGATCAGACCCGCATCACCACTGCCGGCCTGGCCGTGGGCAGCGGCGGCTACATGGCGCCCGAACAGGCCCGCGGCGAAGTGGTGGACGGCCGCGCCGATCTTTACAGCGTCGGCGTGCTGGCCTTCGAGCTGCTGATGGGCCGCCTGCCCTACCAGGCCGCCGATCCGCTCGCGCTCGCCCTGATGCACGCGCAGGATCCGGTGCCGCGGCTGCCGCTGGAAAAACGCCACTGGCAGCCGTTCCTGGACCGCGCCATGGCGAAGTCACCCGACAATCGCTATCGCAATGCCCAGCAGATGCTGGGCGCGCTGCACCAGATCACCGGGTTCAAGCCGGTGGAGACCACGGGCCGCCTGGCTGCCTTGGGCGCCACGCTAAAGGCCCAGTGGAAGCCGCTGGCCGGCGGCTTGGCCGGCGTGCTTGCCGTGGTGCTGGTAGCCGCGTGGCTGCAGCGCGACCGGCCTGCCGCGTCGCCCACCGATTTCTACACGGTGCAAGACAGCGAGCCCGCCGCCGTGCCGCCGCCCACTCCGGCGCCGGCGCCGGAACCTGCGCCGGCACCGGTGGACGCCGCACTGGCCAACGCCGCCGCAGCGCCTGCGCCCGGACTGGTCGCCAATCCCAGCCTGCCGTTCGCGCAAGTCAGCGCTGACGTGCAGGTGACGCCGCTGGACTACGACCCCACTTTGCCGGGCGCGCGCCAGCTGGCGGCGGCGCGGCGCCAGATTGATCGCAAGCGGCTGAGCCTTCCGGCCGGCGACAACGCCATGCAGTCGCTGCGCGAAGCGCGCGCACTGGCACCCGACGAGCCCGCAGTGAATCGCCTGTCCGATGAAGTGATCCGGTTTTACGCCGCGCGCGTACTGCAGGCCATATCAGCAGGCGAGGACCAGGCAGCCACCGACGATTACGCGCGCGTGGCGCCGTTCGTGGAGGCGATGGAGCGCGACGACAGCAAGGCCTGGACCACGCTGCGCGAGGCCTTGGCGCCGGCGCTGCTGCCGCGTCTGAAGGCCGGCCTGGCGGATATGGATGGCGAAGACGTGGCCAAGACTAAAGCCCTGGCGTTGGCGCTGGACGTGGCTCCGGCGGCGCTGGAGCCGTCGTGGTCGCAGGCGGTCGTGCTGCCCAAGCCCGGCGACAAACTCAATGACAGCGGCGTGGCCATGGTGCTGGTGACCCTGCCTCGAGGCGGCCGCCCCGGACTGGCGGCGATGCGTTCGGAAGTAACGCGCAGCGAGTACGCCGCGTTCGCCGCCGGCACCGGCCGTCCCGCCGCACGCTGCCGCAACCGCCTGGCGCCCATCACGTTGAAGAAGCGCACTTGGGACGACCCGGGCTTCACCCAGGGCGGCAACCACCCCGTGGTCTGCGTGAGCCATGACGACGCGCTGGCTTTTGCACAGTGGCTCGGCCGTCGCAGTGGCAACGAGTACCGCCTGCCCACGCGCGCAGAGTGGACACCGCTGGTTTCCGGCCGCGGCACCGGCGACGCCTGCCGCGATGGCCGCATTGACTGCGGCAGTGCCGGCACCACCGCTTCCAGCCTCGGCCCCGCCTCGGGCCTGGGCCTTACCGGCGTGCGCGGCAACGTCCGCGAGTGGCTGGCCGATTGCGATCGCGGCTGCCAGCGCCGGCTCGCTGGCGGCGTGGGCTGGCGCGATACGCCGGCACGTGCCGACGCCAAGGGCAGCAATGATTTCGACGCCGACACCGGCTTCGATGACATCGGCTTCCGGCTGGTGCGCGCGGTCAGCGCCAAGGAACTGCGCGGCAACTAGTTGCCCTACAATTCGCACATGCGAAGACTTCGTGCGTATTTCCTGACGGGCCTACTCACCCTGCTGCCGATCTGGCTGGTGTGGGTGGTATTCAAATTCGTCCTGGGCCTGCTGTCGGACATCAGCCAACCGTGGGTGGGTCCACTGTCGGCCACGCTGGCTAAGGCGCACCCGGGCCTGCTGGGCTGGCTGGACGATCCCTGGGCGCAGGCATCGCTGGCCGTCGCGGGCACCGTCGCGGTCATCATCGGGGTGGGTGGATTGGCGCGGCGGGTGGTGGGCCAGCGCCTGCTGGCCTGGTTCGAAGGGCTGATCGCCCGCATCCCGCTGATGAAAACCGTGTACGGCAGCGCGCGCAAACTGCTGGACCTGCTGCAGACCAAGCCCGACGGCACCCAGCGCGTGGTGCTGATTGATTTCCCGCACCGCGACATGAAGTGCGTGGGCTTCGTCACCCGGATAATGAAAGAACAGGGCACCGGCCGGGAGCTGGCCGCGGTGTACGTGCCCACCACGCCCAACCCCACCTCGGGCTACCTGGAAATCGTGCCGGTGGAGCTGCTCACGCCCACCGACTGGACCGTGGACGAAGCCATGACCTTCATCATTTCCGGCGGCGCGGTCAGCCCCGACGTCATTCCCTTCGAGCATCCGGTGCGGCCGGCATGACCAGCCAGGAGCGCGCCAACCGGCTGTTCCTGGTGCTGGCGGTGTTCTTCGTCAGCAACGCGCTGCTGGCCGAGTTCATCGGCGTGAAGATATTCGCGCTCGAAGACACCCTGGGCCTGGCGCCGTTCGAGTGGAACCTGTTTGGCCAGACCGGTTCGCTGAACTTCACCGCCGGCACGCTGCTGTGGCCCATCGTGTTCGTGATGACCGACATCGTGAACGAGTTCTACGGCAAGCGCGGCGTGCGCTTCATCAGCTGGCTGGCGGTGGCGGTGATCATCTACGCCTTCGTGTTTGCCTACCTGGCCATTTCGCTGGCGCCGGCGACCTGGTGGGTCACCGTGGCGGCCGACCAGGGCGTGCCGGATTACCAGCTGGCCTTCGCGGCCATCTTCGGCCAGGGCATGTGGACGATTGGTGGTTCGCTGGTGGCCTTTCTGCTGGGACAGATGATCGACGTCAGCGTGTTCCACCGAATTCGCAGGGCCACCGGTGAACGCTGGGTGTGGCTGCGCGCCACCGGCTCCACCGCGGTATCGCAGCTGGTGGACAGCTTCATCGTGCTCTACATCGCCTTCGTGCTGGGGCCGCAGCAGTGGCCCACATCGCTTTTCCTGGCGGTGGGCACGCTCAATTACGCCTACAAGATGGCGGCTGCCATCGCGCTCATTCCGCTGCTTTACCTGGTGCGCCGGGTCATCACGTCTTACCTGGGCAGCGGCCAGGCGGCGCAGCTGCGCGCTACTGCGGCGCGCAGCTAGGACGCGCCATGGCATGGCTTCCGACCCAGCACCCGGCAAGCAGTAACATCGCCTGCGCTACCCACGGCGATGGACCCAAGCAACAGGCCGACTCAAGGAGCACGCAAGCATGACAACCCTGGCCCGAGCCGCCTTGCTCGCCGCGCTCGCCTTCGCGTTGCCGGCCCTGGCCCAAGTGCCCGCCGTCGATCCTGCCGCCGGCACGGCGCCAACGATCGCCGACGCCCCCACGCTGGACGGCTTCATCGTAGTAACGCCCGACACGGATTGGCGTGCGCAGTGGAACCTCGCCATCGACAGCCGTCCCGACTTCCGCACGGCCGACAGCGTCGCGCAAGGCGGCGTGCTGCATCTGCTCACTTTCATCAACAATCCTGCGCCGGGGCTGGGCAACCGCGCCAACGTGCGCTGCGACGTCCGGGTGATCCGGCCCGATGGCAGCTATTCGGTGAACCAGCGCGACGTGGTGTGCTACCAGGGCATCATCAACGGTGATCCGCAGCACGCTTACCTGGCCGCGCCCACGCTGATGTTTCGCGCCGAACCGACCGACCAGCGCGGCCGCTGGACGCTGCAGGTGACCCTGCACGATCGCAACCGCGGCGTGGAACTGCCGTTGGAAGCATGGTTCACCGTTCTTGATTGATCCTGCGATCCACGCCCAGCCCTGCTGACTGAACCGGAGATTCCGATGACCCTACGTCCACTTGCCCTGAGCCTTGCCCTCGTCCTGGCCGCCTGCTCCCCCGCGCCCGACGCGCCGACCGCCGCGCAGGCGCAGGACTTGCCCGCACTCGATCGCGCGCCGCAGCTGCAGCAGCTCTACGCCGACTACTGGGAAGCCTCGCTGGCGCTCAATCCGCTGGGCGCTACCTTCGTGGGCGACAGCCGTTACAACGACCAGCTGCCGGATTTCTTCAGCGCCGCCTACCGCGAGCAGACCCAAGCCTTCAGCCGCGAATGGCTGTCCAAGGCAGAGGCCATCGGCAGCGCAGGCCTGGGCGGCCAGGACCTGCTGAGCTACGAGATCTTCGTGCGCGACCTGAAGCTTGAAATCGAGGGTGAGCAGTTCCCGGAATGGCAGCAGTCGCTCAACCAGTTCCGCAACATCACCGGCCAGTTCGCGCAGCTGGGTTCGGGCACCAGCGCGCAGCCGTTCAAGACCGTGAAGGACTACGACGATTGGCTGGCGCGTGCATCGCAGGTGCCCCAGCTGATGGCCACGCTTCAGGCCAACCTGCGTGAAGGCATGGCCGGCGGCGTGGTGCAGCCCAAGCCGCTGATGCTCAAGGTGGTGCCGCAGATGGATGCGCTGATCCACGACAAGCCCGAAGACACCCTGTTCTGGCAGCCCATCGCCAACCTGCCGGCCGAATTCAGCGCCGAAGATCGCGCCCGGCTGGAGACGGCCTACCGCAGTCTGATCGCTGACAAGCTGATGCCTGCCTACCGCGAACTGCGCCGCTTCGTGGCCGATGAGTACCTGCCGGCCGCGCGCGACACGGTTTCGCTGGCGGCCCTGCCCAACGGCGAAGCTTGGTACGCCTACCGCGTACGCCAGTCCACCACCACGGACTTGAGCCCGGCGCAGATCCACGACATCGGCCTGGCCGAAGTGGCGCGCATCCAGGCCGAGATGGACGGCGTGATGGCGCAGGTGGGCTTCACCGGCACGCGCGCGGAGTTCTTCACCTTTGTCACCACCGACAAGCAGTTCGAGTTCGCCAGTGAAGAGGAACTTCTGGTCGCGTATCGCGCGCTGGAAGCGAAGATCAACGCGCGGGTGGACGAGCAGTTCTCGCTCAAGCCCAAGGCGGGCTTCGAGATCCGGCCGGTGGAGGCGTTCCGCGCCCAGTCCGCCGCCGGCGGCAGTTACCAGTCGCCCAGCGAAGACGGCAGCCGGCCGGGCGTGTTCTACGTCAACACCTACGACCTGCCCACGCGTAAAACATGGGACGCCGAGGCGCTGTACCTGCACGAGGCCATCCCGGGCCACCACTTCCACATCGCCCTGCAGCAGGAATTGACCGAACTGCCCAAGTTCCGCCGCTTCGGCGGCGAAACCGCATTTGCAGAGGGCTGGGGCCTGTACGCCGAGTCCCTGGGTAAGGACGTCGGCGCCTACACCGATCCCTACCAGTATTTCGGCCGGCTGCAGGCGGAACTGTGGCGCGCCATCCGCCTGGTGGTGGACACCGGCCTGCACAGCAAGGGCTGGACCCGCGAGCAGGTGATCGACTACATGCTGGCCAACTCGGCCACCAGCAACACCGAAGCGGTGTCCGAGACCGAACGCTACATCGCCATCCCCGGCCAAGCGCTGGCGTACAAAATCGGCGAACTCAAAATCCAGGAACTACGCGCCCGCGCCGAAGCCGCGCTGGGCGAACAGTTCGACATCCGCGGTTTCCACGCCGAAGTGCTGCGGGATGGGTCGGTGCCCCTCGCCGTGCTGGAGGCGAAAGTGGACCGCTGGATTGCCGCGCAGGCCGCTGCGCCAAAGCCCTAGCGCTATTGGCCCGCGCGTGATTGGTGTTTCCACAGTCCACGGTTAGTCTTGGGCCAAGGTTTCCGGCTACCGGTTACCTCGGCGTATTCGCCACACTCAGGAGATCCGCAATGTCGCACTTTCCCTCGCTTGCTCCGGTGCTGCTTGGAGTGTCGCTTGCGGTCTCGGCCGCGCTGGCTGGCCCGGCCCGAGCCGACGACGCCTCGGCGGTGCCGCCGCAAACCCTCGCACCGGAGCTGATGGCAAGCGTGAACCGCCTGGTGGACGCGGACACCGCGCGCCTCACGGCGATTTTCAAGGACCTGCATCAGCACCCAGAGTTGGCCTTTACGGAAACCCGCACCGCCGGCATCGTGGCGAAGGAACTGCGCGCGCTTGGGTTCCAGGTCACCGAGGGCGTCGGTAAGACCGGCGTAGTGGCGGTGCTCGCCAACGGCACCGGCCCGACGCTGTGGTTCCGCGCCGACACCGATGCCAATGCGGTGAAGGAAACCACCGGTCTGGCCTGGGCCGCCAAGGGCCCGCAGCGCCTGGCCGACGGCACCGAGATAGACGTGATGCACGCCTGCGGCCACGACGCCCACACCACGTGGCTGCTGGGCTTGGCCAAGGCCATGGTGGAACTGAAATCGGAATGGTCCGGGACCCTGGTGGTTTACGCGCAGCCCGCGGAGGAAGTGGGGCTGGGCGCGCAGGCCATGGTCGATGACGGGCTGTGGACGCGCGGCTTCCCCAAACCAGACTTCGCGCTTGGCTCCCACACCGCACCCATCCCGGTGGGCGTGATCTCCAGTTCGCCCGGCGTACGCATGGCCGGCACCGATCAACTGGATATCACCTTCACCGGCCGCGGCGGTCACGGCTCAACGCCGCAGATGACCATCGACCCGGTGGTGATGTCCGCGCAGGCCGTGCTGGCGTACCAGACCATCATCAGCCGCAACGTGGACCCGCAGACGCCCGCGGTACTGTCGGTGGGCTCCATCGATGTCGGCCGTGACAACAACGTCATCCCCGCCACCTCCGTGCTCAAGCTCAACCTGCGCTGGTTCAAGCCCGAGGTGCGCGAGATGTTGCTGCGCCGCATCGACGAGGTGAACCGCGGCATCGCCGTCACCAACGGCGTCCCTGAAGCAGACATGCCCACCCGATTGATGAAGGGCAGCGCCGGACCGCTGGTGAACGACGCCGGACTGGTGTCGCGCATCAACCCCTCGCTGGTGAAACTGTTGGGCGAAGGCAAGGTGATGGACCAGTTTCCGTCGGTGATGGGTTCGGAAGACTTCCAGGAGGCGTTTGCGCCCATCGGCACGCCCTATGTGTTCCTGCTGGTGGGCGTCGCGCCGCCGGCGCTGTTCGCGAAAGCGCAGGCGGCGGGGCAAATGTTCCCGTATTCCAACCACAACCCGGATTTCTTCGTCGACCTGGCTGCGATCCCTGTGGGCGCCAAGGCCAATACCGTGGCTGCCTTGAGCTTGCTGAAGAAGGCGCCATGACCCGCGAGGTCACCGGTGCATTCGACGTCAAGCTTGCGCCGCAGCCCGCGGATGAGCGCGAGCTCGGCGCCGCCATCGGCCGGATGAGCCTGGACAAGCAGTTCCACGGGCCGCTGCAGGCGCACAGCCAGGGCCAGATGCTGGCCTTCCGCAGCCCGGTGGAGGGGTCGGCGGGCTACGTCGCGATGGAGTTGGTCAGCGGCACGCTGGAGGGGCGCAGCGGAAGCTTCGTGCTCCAGCACAGCGGCACCCGCGACCGTGGCGCGATGGCGCTGGACCTGCAGGTGGTGGCGGACTCAGGTACCGGGGAATTGACCGGGCTGCGCGGCCACATGGGCATCGACATCACCGACGGCAAGCATTACTACCGCTTCAACTACCGCTTGCCCGAGTCCGGCTGAGCATCAAGGCGCGCCCGCCTCGGCGCCGAGGCGTTGGCGCCTTCGCTAGGGCAAGCTGGGCCAGCCCGAAGCATCCAGCGTCTCGCGGTAGGCATGCCAGGCGGCATAGGCCAGCCACGGCATGATCACCACCAGCCCCAGGTAAGCGGTGAGGAAGCCCACGAGCGTGAGCGCGGCGATCAGCGCCGCCCACAGCGCCATCACCGCCTTGTTGCGCAGCACGGCGTTGGCGCTGGAGACGCCGGCGGTGACCATGTCCACGTCGCGATCGGCGATCATGGGCAGCGAGAACGCGGCAGTGGCGAACGTGAACGCCGCGAACACCGAACCGGCCGCCGAGCCTATTGCCAAGAACTCCAGCAGCGACAGCCATTGGCCATCCTCGATCGGCACGAAGGCATTCACCATCATTCCAGCGCGCGACCACAGCATCAGCACCACCA
>JANNQY010000373.1:0-5139 GCA_031400995.1 Lysobacteraceae bacterium | reverse complement strand
GGCGTGGATGGTGCGCTCGAGCAGCTGCAGGATTTCGCGCTTGCGGGAAAAGGCCTCAAACAGCTCGCGCAGCCGATCCAGGTCAGACAGGTCCTGCACGCCCATCAGCCGGGTTTGCCCGGTGACCAGCATGTCTACGTTGGCACCCGGGACGTCACCCAGCGCTTGCTCGGAAAGATCCACCGCCGCCGTCAGCAGCTGCTCCATCTCGCTGCGGGTATCGCGCAGCTCGCGCAGCAGCGTGGCGCGTATTTCCTGCAGCGGCCGGCCGGCGAACTGGCTGTTGAGGAAGTTCGCGGTCTGCTCCAGCTCCGACGGCGTGTACGCGCGGCGCGGGGTGATGATGCGGTTCTGCACCTCGTTGTCGGTGAACACCAGGATCACCAGCACTCGCAGACCGTCCAGCGGCACGAAATCGATATGCCGGAACGCGAACTGGCCGCGCTGCGGCACGGTGACCACGCCGACGAACTGGCTCATCGCCGACAGCAGTTCGCCGGTGTTCGACAGTAGCGCCTGGGTGCCGGAGCCCACCGCCAGGTTCGCGCGCATCTGCGACACCTGCGCTTCCTGCACCGGCTTGATCTGCAGCAGGCTGTCCACGAACACGCGGTAGCCCTGGGCCGTGGGAATGCGCCCCGCGGAGGTATGCGGCGCCGCCACCAGGCCGATATCTTCCAGGTCGGCGAGGATGCTGCGGATGGTCGCGGGGCTGACGTCCAAGCCTGAACTGCGGGCCAGCGTGCGCGAACCCACCGGCTCACCGTCGCGGATGTGCTGGGAGATCAGCGTGCGCAACAGGTGGCGGGCGCGGGGGTCAAGGCTCAGGTCCATGCCGCCTAGAGTAGGCCCCCGGCCGGCCGGCGCAAACCACGTATTTCCTACCCTGCCCCGCGGGCTATTCCGCTGGCTTCACAACGGGAGGCAGCGAAACCTTGACGCTTTGAGGCAAAATCCCCCGGCCCATGATCAGCCACCTCACTCTCAAGGATTTCGCCGTCGTCAGCGCGGCCGAACTGGCGTTCGGCTCCGGCATGACCGTGGTATCGGGCGAAACCGGCGCCGGCAAGTCGCTGCTGGTGGACGCGTTGATGTGGCTCACCGGCGCCCGCGCCGACGCCGGCATCGTCCGCCACGGCGCCGAACGCGCCGAACTGGCCGCCGAATTCCGGCTCCACGATGCCCCCGCCGCGCTGGCCTGGCTGCGCGAGAACGAGCTCGATGACGGCGACGGCTGCCAGCTGCGCCGGGTGATCCGCGCGGATGGCGGTTCGCGCGCCTGGATCAACGGCCGCCCGGCCACCCTGGGCCAGCTGTCTGAATTGGGCGCGATGCTGGTGGAGATCCACGGCCAGCACGAGCACCAAGCCCTGCTCGACCGCGGGCAACAGCTGGCCCTGCTGGATGCGTTCGGGCAGCACCATGCCCTGCTGGCCCGCGTGCGCGAGCAGGCCCTGCGCTGGACCGCAATCGACCGCGACCTCGCCGAGCTTGCCCGCGCCGGCGACGTGGGCGAACGCGTCGCTTGGCTGCAGCACCAAGTGGATGAACTGGCGCGCGAAAACCTCGACGCCGCCGACATTGAAGACCTGCTCGCCGCCCACCGCCGCCAAGCCAACGCCGCCGGCCTGCTGCAAGGCTGCGAATCCGCCCTGGCCCGCCTGGCCGGCGACGATGGCCTATCCCTGGGCCGGGCCTTGAACCAGGTAGGCGCTGAACTGGCCCGCCTGAGCGCCGACGAGCCGCGCCTGGGCGAGGTGGTGGCCCTGCTGGAATCCGCCGGCATCCAGCTGGCCGAGGCCAGCACCGGGCTCGAGCGCATCCGCGACGATTTCGACCTGGATCCGGGCCGGCTGCAGCAGCTGGAGGACCGCCTGGTCCGCCTGCACGACCTGGCCCGCAAGCACCGTGCCCCGATCGAAGGCCTGGCCGCCCGCCGCGATGCCCTGCAGGCCGAGCTGGACGGCCTGAGCGGCGCCACCGAACGCGGCGAGCGCCTGGCCGGCGAACTCACCGCCGCGGCTGCGGCCTGGCAGGAAACCGCCGGCAAGCTGTCCAAGGCCCGCACCAAGGCCGGCCAGACCTTGGGCAAGGCCGTGGCCACGCTGATGGCTGAACTGGGCATGGGCGGCGGCGTATTCAGCGTGCAGCTCGATGCCATCGAGCATCCACGTCCCGCCCCCCAGGGCGCCGAGCGCTGCGAATTCCAGGTGTCGGCCAACCCCGGCCAACCGCCGCGGCCGCTGCGCAAAGTGGCCTCGGGCGGCGAACTGGCGCGCATCAGCTTGGCCATCGAAGTGGCCGCGCTGGGGCTGGATGCCGTGCCGACGATGGTTTTTGACGAAGTGGACACCGGCATCGGCGGCGCCGTGGCCGAAGTGGTGGGCCAAAAGCTGCGCGCGCTGGGCGCCGAGCGCCAGGTGCTGTGCGTCACCCACCTGCCGCAGGTGGCCGCGCAAGGGCACCATCATTTCCAGGTAAGCAAAGCCGTGGCCGGCGACAGCACCCACAGCGCGGTGCGCCCCCTGGACGAAAAAGCCCGCGTGGAAGAACTGGCCCGCATGCTGGGCGGCGTCGAGCTGACCAAGGAAGTCCGCGCCAACGCCCGCCAAATGCTAAGCCGCGCCCAATCCCCCTGACCCCCGTACTGCCCACCCCTTGTGGGAGGGACTTCAGTCCCGATGCTCTCAGGCTGAGAGCATCGGGACTGAAGTCCCTCCTACAGAGGGGGGGTTATTTCTTTTTCTTGGGGCGGACGTAGAGCACCAGTGAGTGCTCTTCGATCACATAGCCATGCTTGGCAGCGATCTCGTTCTGCAGGCGCTCGATTTCAGGGCTGGTGAACTCGATCACCTTGCCCGATTCGATGTCCACCATGTGGTCGTGGTGCTGGCCGCGATCAAGCTCGTAAATGGCCTGGCCGCCTTCGAAATTGTGCTTGAGTACGAGGCCCGCGGCTTCGAACTGAGTGAGCACGCGGTACACCGTGGCCAGGCCGATATCGTCGCCCTTGTCCATCAAGTGTCGGTAGATATCCTCGGCGGTCAGGTGCCGGGGGCTGGAGGATTCCAGCACGTCGAGGATGCGGATTCGGGGGTGCGTGACCTTGAGGCCGGCCTTGCGCAGATCCTGCGATTCCATGATGTCTCCTGAATGCCTGGCGACGCGGCCGGCAGGCGGCTGCGGACGCTAGTGTATCATCGCCCTATCACTGGTCCGGATGCCCACGGCAATGCGCAAGGCCTTCACTCTCATGATCGCAACCCTGCTCCTGGCGGGCTGCGGCATCGTTTACCGGCAGCCGGTTTTCCAGGGCAACCTGCTGGAAACCAAGAACGTGGCGCAGCTCACCGAAGGCATGACGCGCCAGCAGGTTTACAGCCTGCTCGGCTCACCGCCCATCGCTGATCCCTTCCATCAGGGCCGCTGGGACTACACCGCCACCGAGCGCCGTCGCGTGGGCGACACCGAGGTCAAGTCGCTGACGCTGTGGTTCGACGGTGATTCGCTCACCCGCTGGGAAGGTGAGTATTTCCCCGAAGCCGACCTGGAGCTGTCGAAGGAAATGCGCAAGTTCGGCAACCTGGCACGCGACAAAGACAAGCCGCGTCGCCCGCCGCCGCAGGCGTCCACGGGCGGTTAAGTCTTCTTCGCCACCCGGGCGCGCTCACGGCGCGCCTGTTTCGGGTCGGCCAGCAAGGGCCTGAGGACTTCCACGCGGTCGCCGTCATGCAGCGGTGTCTGGCTGTCCGCCGTGTGGCCGAATACCGCCAAGTCGTCCGCGTCCACCACCAGGCCTGGCACCCGTGAGGGCATATCGGCCGCGGCCAAGGCATCTGCCACGCGACTGCCCGAAGGCAGGGCCAGCGCCACGGTCCAGCAGCGATGCGCCAGCGCATACACCACCGTTACCTGGATCAGGGCCGCCATGGCTCAGCCCCGGTCGGCTTCGCGGCAGAAATCGTCCACCATCCGGTCCGCCAGCCCCTGGAAGCCGATGGCCAAGGCCGAGCCAATGACTTTTCCCGCCACTTCGAACTCCAGCGTCAGGCTCACCTTGCAGGCGTCCTCGGCCAGCGTGTGGAAATGCCACTCGCCGCTGAGCCGACGGAACGGGCCCTCTTCAAGCTGCAGTTGGATGCGCGTGGGCGCACTGAGCGTATTGCGCGTGGTGAAGCGCGTGGTCAGCGCGCCAAGGCGCAGGTCCAGGCGGGCCAGCATGTGCTCGTCGCTGGACTCGAGCACCTCCGAGGCATCGCACCAAGAAAAACGCGACGGGTAGCCGGCGACATCGTTCACCAGGGTGTACATGCGCAGGGCCGAGTGCCGGACCAGCGCGTGGCGATGGATGCTCGTCATCGGGTGCCTGTGGTGGCGCCCTCCCCCAGCCGGCCCGCGATGGGCGACAATGACCGCCAAGGAAGGAACATGTCCAAGATCAACGTCGTCAAGAATACCGGAACCAGCAAGGACAAGGCGGGCGCGCCCAAGACCATCGCGCTCAACCGCAGCGCCCGCCACGACTACCACCTGGAAGACCGCTACGAGGCCGGCATCGCCCTGCAGGGCTGGGAGCTCAAGTCCATCCGCGCCGGCCGCATGAACATGGGCGACGCCTACGCGCTGGTAAAGAACGGCGAGATCTTCCTGTTCGGCGCCCAGATAACCCCGCTCAGCCAGGCCTCCACCCATGTGGTGGCCGACGATCGCCGCACCCGCAAGCTGCTGATGCACCGGCACGAAATAGACAAGCTGGTGGGCTACATCGAGCGCGAGGGCTACACCCTCATCCCCACCGCGGTGTACTGGAAAGGCAACAAAGTGAAGCTGGAACTGGCCCTGGCCAAGGGCAAGCAGGCGCACGACAAGCGCCAGGCCAGCAAGGACCGCGACTGGCAGCGCGACAAGCAGCGCGTCATGCGCAAGCACAACAAAGACGCCTGAACGGGGCCCCGGCCGCGCCTTGTGGCGACCGGCGTGCGGCCCCATACTTCCAGCGTCGGTTGTTTTACGGTTTCCAACGTTTCCGGGGGTGTCCTGGCTTCGACGGGGGTCGCAAAGTCGACTGGTGCATGCCGAGGGGGTAGCTTTCCTCGTTAATCCAGCTGCAAAACTTAGTTGCCAACGACGACAACTACG
>JANNQY010000372.1:0-4856 GCA_031400995.1 Lysobacteraceae bacterium | reverse complement strand
GCCGCTGCCCTACACCGAGCGCCTGGAAATCCACGCCGGCCTCACCGACATGCTGCACGACCTGCACTGCCACCGGTTGGAATCGCTGACGCCCCGCGAACCCGCGCGCCGCGCCGCCACCCCCGAGCGCAACGAGCCGTGCCCGTGTGGCAGCGGCCACAAATACAAAAAGTGCTGCGGCGCGAACTAACCCCACGCCCTGTGGGAGGGACTTCAGTCCCGATGCTCCCCGCCGCACACCACCCCATCTCCGCAAGCCCCGCCCCACACCCAAGGGGATCGGCGCAACGAATGTCCATGGCACTTCGCAGCGAGGTCAAGAGCCGGTTGGGTTCCAGCCCGATTCTGCGGACACCGCGCTGCGCTTCGCGCGCCTGTTCAATACGTCGGAGCGCTTATGGATGATCCTTCAGGCCAACTATGACCTGCAGTGCGCTGAAGATGTGGGTGGCAAGGCCATCGCGAGGATCCGGTCGGTCATTCAAGTCGCTGTGTAGCAAGTCTCGCTCCGAAGGCCGTGTCGTCTGCGGGGTGCGCCCCGCTGCAGATGTCCTGTAGGACATCAATGAAAACGTGTGCAGCCCCGTTCCGCCCGAATCCGCGAGGCGCTACGCTGGCCCAATGACCACCCCCGCCCGCGACACCCCCACCTACGAGCCCCTGCGCGAGATCGACCTGCCGCGCACCGACCTGCTGCTGCGCGAGGACGTCAAGCGCCTGGGCGCCTTGGTGGGCGAGATCCTGGCCGAGCAGGTCTCGCCCGAGTTCCTGGCCGAAGTCGAAGCCCTGCGCATCGCCGCCATCCGCCGCCGCGAGGCCGGCGCGCCGATTGAGGAGCTGGCCAGCCGCCTCGACGACCTTCCGCTGGACCAAGCCGAGCTGCTGGTGCGCGCCTTCGCCGCTTACTTCCAGGCCGTGAACCTGGCCGAGCGCGTGCACCGCATCCGGCGCCGGCGCGATTACCAGCGCGCCAGCGCCGCACCCCAGCCCGGTGGCCTCGAGGATTCACTGCGCCAGCTCAAGGCCGCCGGCGTGGATGCCGCCACCGTCGCCGCCCTGATCGCCCGCCTGCGGGTGGAGCCCGTGTTCACCGCCCACCCCACCGAGGCGGTGCGCCGCGCGCTGCTGGAGAAGGAAAGCGAAGTGGTGCGCTGCTTGGTCGAAGACATCGACCGCGGCCTCACCCCGCAGGAACGCCGCGCCGACATCGAGCGCATGCGCCTGGCGCTCACCGCCAGCTGGCAGACCGACGAGACCCCGCCCGAGAAGCCCAGCGTCGCCGACGAGTTCGAGCACGTGGCCTTCTATCTCTCCGACGTGCTGTATCGCGTGCTGCCCGTGTTCCACGAAGTGTTCGAGGACGCGCTGCAGTCCGTGTATGGCGCCGACGCGCCCGAGCTGCCGCCGGTGCTGGGCTTCGGCTCCTGGGTGGGCGGTGACATGGACGGCAACCCCAACGTGGGCGCCGCCACCATCGCCGCCACGCTGTCGGGCCAGCGCGCGCTGGTGCTGGCGAACTACCGCCGCGATTTGGCCAAACTGGGCGAAGTGCTGAGCCAGTCGCTGAGCCGGGTGCCGGTGAGCGCCGAACTCCTGCGCCGCAGCGACGAGTACGCGCGCCGGCTGCCGCTGGCCGCGGCCAAGCTCAAGGCCCGGCACTCCGACATGCCCTACCGCCGCTACACCGCACTGGTGTCGGCGCGGCTGGCCGCTACCGCGCAGGACAAGCGCGAAGGCTATGGTGACGCCGACGAGTTCCTGGCGGATCTGCGGCTGATCGAGGACAGCCTGGCCGTCAATCGCGGCGAGCATGCCGGTGGCTTTGCGGTGCGGCGGCTGCGTCGTCGCGCTGAAGCGTTTGGGTTTCATCTGGCGACGTTGGACTTGCGGCAGGAATCCACGCGGCATGATGCGGCGCTGGCCGAGGTCCTGGGTGATGCGGATTGGGCGGCGCGCGGGTGGGAGGAGCGGGCGGCGCGGCTGCGGGGTTTGCTGGATGAAGCCACGCAATCGGGATCGGGACTGAAGTCCCTCCTACAAGTCCCAACCCCTGTGGGAGGGACTTCAGTCCCGATAGCTTCCCACCCCACACCCCTCTCCCAAAACATCCTCGACGTCTTCCGCACCGTCGCCGAATCCCTCCCGCGCTACGGCCACCGCGCCTTCGGCCCCTACATCATCAGCATGAGCCGCAGCGCCGCCGACGCGCTGGCGGTGCTGGCACTGGCGCGCATGGCCGGCTGCACCGAACACGGCGCGGTGCCGCTGGACGTGGCGCCGCTGTTCGAAACCGTGGACGACCTGCAGGCGGCCGCCGACACCCTGCGCTCGCTGTTCGCCGACCCGGCTTACCGCGCCCACCTGCAGGCGCGCGACAGCCGCCAGGTGGTGATGCTGGGCTATTCCGACAGTGCCAAGGACGGCGGCCTGGTGGCATCGCGCTGGGCGCTGCAGCAGACCCAGGTGCAGCTGACGGCGCTGGCGGCCGAAGCCGGCGTGCGCATCGCATTTTTCCACGGCCGCGGCGGCTCGCTGTCGCGCGGCGGCGGCAAGACCGAGCGGGCGGTGATCGCCGCGCCGCGCGGTTCGGTGGACGGCAACCTGCGCCTCACCGAACAGGGCGAGGTGATCCACCGCAAGTACGGCATCCGCGCGCTGGCGCTGCGTAACCTCGAGCAGATGAGTGGCGCGGTGCTGCGCGCCAGCCTGCGGCCGCGGCCGCCGGAGCCGCGCGAGGCGGCGTGGCGCGCCATGGCCGCCGACATCGCCAACGCCGCGCGCGCGCACTACCGCGGCCTCGTTTATGAAACGCCGGGCTTCGTGGACTACTTCCGCGATGCGACGCCCATCGACGTGATCGAACGCCTGCGCATCGGCTCGCGGCCCAGCAAGCGCGGCAACGCCGGCGGCGTCGGCTCGCTGCGCGCCATCCCCTGGGTGTTCGCGTGGTCGCAGAACCGCTGCGGGCTCACCGCCTGGCTCGGCGTCGGCACCGGCCTGGCGCACGGCATCGAAAAATACGGCCACGCTGCGGTGGCGGAGATGGCGCGCGACTGGCCCTTCTTCGCCAGCCTGGTGGACGACGTGGAGATGGTGCTGGCCAAGTCTGATATGGACATCTTCGAGCGTTACTCGCAGCTGGCTGGCGAGGCGCACGCGATGTTCTTCCCGGGCATCGCCGCCGAGTTCACCCGCACCCGCGACGTCATCCTGAGTTTGAAGGGCAGCACGGAAATGCTCGCCGGCGATTTCCGCCTGCGCCAGTCCATCCGCCTACGCAATCCTTACGTGGACCCGATCAGCCTGCTGCAGGTGGACCTGCTGGCCCGCTGGCGCGCCGCCGGCCGGCCCGAGGATGCGCTGTTCCATGCGCTGGTGACCACGGTGAACGGCATTGCGGCGGGCGTGCAGAACACTGGCTGAGCCTCAGCCCGAAGTCACGTCCCGCAGCTCCCAGTGGTTGCCTGCCAGCAGCCGCAGCCGGTGCTTGAACACGGCGCCGGGCAGGGCGGTGCGGGCCACAAGCAGCACGCTCAGGTCGCGCTGCTCGCCGCTGACGCTGGCCGCGGGGTCCACGACGCCCAGGCTGGCGTCCACTTCGTCCGGGTCGGCCTGCGCGTCGCGCCAGCGCTCGAACAGGGCTGGGGACTGCAGCGCGTCCTGCAGCTCCTGCGCCAGGCCCTCGGCGCCTGACGAACGGAAGGCGAAGCGCGCATCGCTGCCGCGCGCCGCGGCGGGGTCGGGCAGGCGCAGGTGGTAGCGCACGGTCATGGCGGGCTCCGGGAACCGGGGGCAGGGCGCTCAGGCTACCATCGGCGCAACGCACAACCGGGGACCACGAATGAACCGCACGCAATGCTGGCTTGCCCTGCTCGCACTCGCCCTGGTGGCCCCGGCCGCGCAGGCCGGCACCGTCGCCCTGGTCGGCGGCACCCTGGTGGACGGCACGCTGCGCGAGCCGATCAAGAATTCCGTGGTCATCATCCAGGACGAACGCATCACCGCGGTGGGCACCGTCGCCAGCCTGCCGGTGCCGGCCGGTGCCGAAGTGATTTCCACCGAAGGCATGACCGTGCTGCCCGGACTGTGGGACATGCACGTGCACCTGATGATCAACGGCCACGCCGACTACGCCTACTGGGACAAGACCTACCCGGCGCAGTTCCGCGACGTGATCATGCCGGCCTCGGCGCTGCAGCTGCTGATGGCCGGCGTCACCAGCGCCCGCGACCTGGGCGGCCCGCTGGAGGAAAGCCTGCACGTGCGCGACGCTATCAACGCCGGCCGCATCCCCGGGCCGACCATGTACATGTCGGGCCCCTTCATCCAGAAGAAGCCCTACCCGGGCACCGAGCAGTTCCGCTGGGGCGTGGACTCACCGGCCGACGCGCGCGCCAAGATCCGCCGCTTGGCCGAGGCCGGTGTGGACGTGATCAAGCTGATCGACCAGGACCAGATGAGCGAGGCGGAAGTGGCCGCAATTGTTGACGAAGCCCACAAGCACAAGCTGCCGGTGATCGCCCACGCACACCGGCCCGAGGAAGTGCGGCGCGGCCTGCGCCACGGCGTGGACGGCTTCGAACACACCGGCTTCGGCGCCGCGCCCGAGTTCCCGGCCGACGTGATGCAGGCGCTGGCAGAACGCACGGCGCGGCGCCGAAGCCGGTGTGCTCAAAGCCGTCCACCCCGTGTCGCAGGCCGCGCCGCACTTCCTCGGGCCGGTGTGCGTGCGCGATGACCGGCAGCTTGTGCTTGTGGGCTTCGTCAACAATTGCGGCCACTTCCGCCTCGCTCATCTGGTCCTGGTCGATCAGCTTGATCACGTCCACACCGGCCTCGGCCAAGCGGCGGATCTT
>JANNQY010000371.1:0-3785 GCA_031400995.1 Lysobacteraceae bacterium | reverse complement strand
GCTCGAAGCCTTCGGCCGCGATCACCTCCACGCCGGCCAGCCGCACTCCCTTGGCGGCCCAGTCGCGCGAGCTGCCCTGGCCGTAGTCGGCGCCGGCGACGATGATGAGCGGCTGCGCGCGCTGCAGGTAGGTTTCAATCGCTTCCCACATGCGCATCACCTGGCCGTCGGGTTCCACGCGCGCCAGCGATCCTTTCTTTTGAACGCCGTCTACGATCGCCATTTCGTTGGTGAGCGTGGGGTTGGCGAAGGTGGCGCGCAGTGCGGTCAGATGGTCACCGCGGTGGGTGGCGTAGGAATTGAAGTCCTCTTCGGGCAGGCCCATCTTTGCCAGGTACTCGCCGGCCGCGCTGTCCAGCAGGATCGCGTTGGACGGCGACAGGTGGTCGGTGGTGATGTTGTCACCCAGCAGCGCCAGCGGGCGCATGCCGCGAAGCGTGCGCTCGCCGGCCAGCGCGCCTTCCCAGTAAGGCGGGCGACGGATGTAGGTGCTCTGCGGGCGCCAGTCGTACAGCGGGCTCACCTTCTCGCCGGTTTCCACCGCCACGGTGAACATAGGTTCGTACACTTTGCGGAACTGTTCGGGCTTGACGCTGGCCTTCACGATCGCGTCGATTTCTTCATCGCTGGGCCACAGGTCCTTCAGCGTGATGGGCTCGCCGCTGGCGTCATAGCCCAGCGCGTCCTTCTCGATATCGAAGCGGATGGTACCGGCGATGGCGTAGGCCACCACCAGCGGCGGCGAGGCCAGGAAAGCCTGCTTGGCATACGGATGGATGCGGCCGTCGAAGTTGCGGTTGCCGCTGAGAACGGCGGTGGCGTACAGGTCGCGATCGATGATTTCCTTTTGGATCGCCGGGTCCAGCGCGCCGCTCATGCCGTTGCAGGTGGTGCAGGCGAAGGCGACGATGCCAAAGCCCAGTGTTTCAAGCTCTTCTTTCAGCCCGGCTGCTTCCAGGTATAGCGCCACGGTCTTGGAGCCCGGTGCCAGCGAGCTTTTCACCCAGGGCTTGCGGGTGAGGCCCGCGCGGTTGGCGTTGCGCGCCAGCAGCGCGGCGGCGATGACGTTGCGCGGGTTGGACGTGTTGGTGCAGCTGGTGATGGCGGCGATGATCACCGCGCCGTCGGGCATCAGGCCTTCGGCCTCCTGCGCGCGCGCGGCGGCCAGGTTTCCCGCGATGCCTTTGGCCGCGAGATCGGCGGTAGCCACGCGCGCATGCGGGTTGGACGGGCCGGCCATGTTGCGGCCCACCGAGGACAGGTCGAAGGACAGCGTGCGTTCGTACTGCGCCGTGGCCAGCGCGTCGGCCCACAGGCCGGTGTGTTTCGCGTAGGTCTCCACCAACTTCACCTGCTCGTCGCTGCGGCCGGTGAGGCGCAGGTAGTCCAGCGTGTTGCCGTCGATGAAGAACATGGCCGCGGTGGCGCCGTACTCGGGCGCCATGTTGGAGATGGTGGCGCGGTCGCCGAGCGTGAGCGCCGCGGCGCCTTCACCGCGAAACTCCAGCCACGCGCCCACTACTTTTGAGGCGCGCAGGAATTCGGTAAGCGCCAGCACGAGGTCGGTGGCGGTGATGCCAGGCTGCGGCCGGCCCGTCAGCTCCACGCCGATGATGTCGGGCAGGCGCATCCACGAGGCGCGGCCCAGCATCACGTTCTCGGCCTCCAAGCCGCCCACGCCAATGGCGATCACGCCCAGCGCGTCCACGTGCGGCGTGTGGCTGTCGGTGCCCACGCAGGTGTCGGGATAGGCCACGCCGCCCTGCACGCCGATCACTAGCGACATTCTCTCGAGATTGATCTGATGCATGATCCCGTTGCCCGGCGGGATCACGTCCACGTTCTTGAACGCGCGGTTGGTCCAGTCAATGAAGTGGAAGCGGTCCTCGTTGCGGCGGTCCTCGATGGCGCGGTTCTTGGTGAACGCATCGGGGTCGAAACCGCCGCACTCCACCGCCAGCGAGTGGTCCACGATCAGCTGCACCGGCACCACCGGGTTCACCTGCGCCGGATCGCCACCCTGGTCGGCGATGGCATCGCGCAGGCCGGCCAGGTCCACCAGCGCCGTCTGGCCCAGGATGTCGTGGCAGACCACACGCGCCGGGAACCACGGGAAGTCGAGGTCGCGCTTGCGTTCGATCAACTGCCGCAGCGAGGCGTCCACGTTGGCCGGCTCGCAGCGGCGCACCAGGTTTTCCGCAAGCACCCGCGACACGTAGGGCAGTCCGTCCCAGGCGCCGGGCTGCAGGGCGTCCACGGCGGCGCGGGCGTCGAAGTAGTCCAGGCGGGTGCCGGGCAGCGGGGTGCGGTGGGCGGTGTTCATGGCGTGGCCAATAGCGGGGATGCACCATTATCGGCGCCGCGTGGCGAGGCGTCATCCGAATCGCACGCAAACGCGGACGAAGCGCCTCGCTTCCGTGGCGGCCAATTCTGGTGACCTGAGACCAAGGTGCGACGAGCATCCCGGATCACTCGGCTGCCTCGCGCAGCCCGCTTCCAGTAGTATCGCTTGACGATACTATCGTTAGAAGTTAGCATCCTGTCGGACGGCATTCCCATGGCAATCCAGTCGTTTCGCTGTTCGCGCACCGCGCGTTTTTTCTCTGGCGAACGAGTGAAGGTTTTCGAGCGCTTCGAGGACGTTGCGATGCGTAAATTGGCGATGTTGGACGCTGCGCTCGGCCTGCCGGATCTCCTCATCCCGCCGGCGAATCGACTTGAAGCCTTGCGCGGAAATCGAGACGGCCAGCACAGCATCCGCATCAATGGCCAGTACCGACTTTGTTTCACTTGGACACCTTCCGGCCCCGCCCAGGTCGAAATCTGCGACTACCACTGAGGTTCGAAATGCGCGCCGTTCCCTACCCGCATCCTGGAGTGATTCTTCTCGAAGAGTTCCTGCGGCCCCTGGGCATCAGCCAGTATCGGCTGGCCAAGGACATTGGCGTCCCGCAGACGCGCGTGGGGGAAATCGTCGCAGGACGGCGCAGCCTGAGTGCGGACACGGCGCTGCGGTTGGCGAAGTATTTTGGAACGTCCGAACTATTCTGGATGAACCTGCAGTTCTCCTACGATGCGGTGCTCGCTCGTGAATCGCTGCGAAACGTGCTGCCGCACATCCAGCCTTGCGTTCGAGGCGCTTGATGGCAGTGAGGCGCTGCCTGCTGCTCGTCCTGGCATGCCTGCTGGTGGTAGCCGGTGCATTCACGGCATTGCTGGGCCTGAACGCGCTGGGTGGCTGGCTGGCGCAATCCCTCGCCCTGCCCCGCGGCGGCAATGCGCGGCTGGCGTGGGACCTGGGCTGGGTGGCGGCGTCCAGCATCGCTGCGCTGTGGTTGGTGGCGCGCTGGGCGCCCGTGGCGCAGCGGGTACTGGCCTGGCTGGTTTGGGCGACGCTGGCCATCGCGGTGGTTTGGGGGGTGGTGACTTTGGGCGAAGATTTCCCGGGGTGGTTCCTGGCCGCCTTGCTGCTGATGCTTCCCGCGCTGTTCGGCCTCGTGATTTGGCTCACGCGCAGGCCGCGAAATCTTGTTGGGGACTAGCGCCCGGCCAACGTTGCCGCCAAACCGCCGGCCCGCACCACGCGCCGCGCCAGCGCGGCATCAATACTCGCGCGCGGACCCCACACTTCCACGCTTTCCTTCGCCCGCGACAGCGCCGTGTACAGCAGCTGGCGCGACAGGATGCGGTGCTCGGGGTCGGGCGGCAGCAGCACGGCGGCGTGGATGTATTCGCTGCCCTGGCTCTTGTGGATGGTGAGCGCCCACGCGGGCTCGTGCGCGGGC
>JANNQY010000370.1:0-11297 GCA_031400995.1 Lysobacteraceae bacterium | reverse complement strand
CGCCAGCGCCGGGTCGCCAATCTGCTCGCAAATCGCCACCGATTCTCCCAGCGCAACCAGCCGCGCAAGGTAGCCTTCCATCGCGTGCACCGGCACGCCGGCCATCGGGATGGGCGCACCGGCCGAGGCACCGCGCTGGGTTAGGGTGATATCCAGCAGCCGCGCCGCCTTGCGCGCGTCGTCGTAAAAAAGCTCGTAGAAATCACCCATCCGGAAGAACAGCAGGATGTCGGGGTGCTCCGCCTTGGCGGCGAAGAACTGCTTCATCAGCGGGGTGTGCTGTGGGCTTTCTGAAGCGGACATCCGGATGGCATTGGCTGGGGTGGCCCTATAGTCTAGCGGCATGGACGCCCGCTCCCTCCCCGACGACGATGTGCTGCACGCTTTGGCCGAGCAGGTCGGCGCTGCGCTGCGCAGTCACCACCTGATGCTGGCCACCGCGGAGAGCTGCACTGGCGGCTGGATCGCCAAGACCATCACCGATATCCCGGGCTGTTCGGACTGGTTTGATTGCGGCATGGCGGCCTACAGCTACGAAGCCAAGCAGGCGCTGCTGGGCGTGCGCCCGGAGACACTTACCCTGCACGGCGCCGTGAGCCGGGAGACGGTGCTGGAAATGGTGTCCGGGGCACTGGTGACCTCCGGCGCCAGTATCGCCGTGGCGGTGACCGGCATCGCCGGCCCGGGTGGTGGCACCGAGGACAAGCCGGTAGGCACGGTCTGGGTGGGATGGAAGCGGCGCGGCGGCTATCCCAAGGCCGAGTTGTTCCAGTTCGAGGGCGACCGGGAGTCGGTAAGGCGCCAGACCGTGGTCGCCTCTTTGCGCGGGCTGCTCTCGCTCGCGGTTTGACCCTGGCGCGGCGCGCAGTTGAAACTCCCGCGTCCGCCCCAGCCCATCTTGCCGCGCTCATGAAGCCCATGCTGCTGCTACTGCTGGCGATTTCCCTAGGCGCCGGCACCGCCGATGCCCAGCTCTGGAACGCCGAGTCCCGCTGGAGGTTCGTCAGCGAACATGGCGACGTTGGCGACGTCCAGGGCTATCTGTTCGAGTACCCCGACAGCGCGCACACGGCCGAGGCGCGCGCTCGGCTCGCGGCGTTCGACAACCAGCCCTTGGGCCGCATGACCACGCCCACCTGCGCCGCCACGGTGCAAGCGCGGGCCGAATCCTTGCTCGCCGGAGCGCACCGCCCGGAGCGGCTGGCCAACTATGCGCTGGCCGTGCCGGCGGGGCATTTCCTTGCGTCCCCGACCTTGGTGCTGGTACCGCGCGGGCAGACGCCCGAGACGACCCCCATCGAGCAGCACATCACGCTCAATCTGGTTGCCACCCAGACGGGCGGCTGCACCCTGATGCAGCGCTGGTCCACCGGCAGCGGCCTGCCTGACGAGTGCCGCTGCGAACCGCTGGCGTCGGGCCATGTGTTCGACTCTGCTTTGGCCCGGTCCATCCTGGGCGAGCATGCACAGCTGCAGACGGCCAACGCGTTCTGCGTTGCGCGCGGCGCGCCGGATCTGGACGCGTCCATCGAAGCCTTCTTGGCTGAATCGGTGGCCGCGCGGGTAGCGCGCGCCGACTCCATCCGTCGGCGCGAGGCTGCCGGCACCTTCCTGCTTCCCACCGAGCGCGGTGAACTCGAGGACTTGGACCACGCCTTGCCGGTCCTGGCCGCGCGGCCGGCCCAGCCCGAGGCCCAGGCCGCACAGGCGGCCGGACTAGGCAACATGACGCCCGAGCAGCTCGACGGGCTGTGCGCGGGACGCCTGGCGGACCGCATTATCCAGGCCCGTACCGGCCTGCTGATGATCCGGCCCATCCCGGAGTAGGGGCTGGTTGCGTCCCGTGGTTGAGAGGGCTTGACAGGCGGGGGAGGGTTGTTAGTAGTATTACTACTAATGAATATCACCGACACCCAGCAGGCCATCCTGGCCATGATCACCGAGCGCATCGACGCCGACGGCGTGCCGCCGTCCCAGGTCGAGATCGCCCACGCCTTCGGCTTCAAGGGCGTGCGCTCGGCCCAATACCACCTCGAAGCCCTGGAGCAGGCTGGCGCCATCCGTCGCGTCGCCGGCCAGGCCCGGGGTATCCGCCTCATGCAGTTCCCGGCCGCCGACCTCGTCCCGGCGGTCGGGGACGATTTGCTCCGCATCCCGGTCCTGGGCCAGGTCGCCGCCGGCATGCCGATCGGCGCGGACGCCGGAGTGCACGACATGGTCCTGCTGGACCGGGTGTTCTTCCAGCCCGCACCCGACTATCTGCTGAAGGTCAAGGGTGACTCAATGCGCGACGAGGGCATCCTGCACGGCGACCTGATCGGCGTGCACCGCACCAATGACGCGCGCAGCGGCCAGATCGTGGTCGCCCGCATCGATGACGAGATCACGGTGAAACTTTTGAAAATAGGCAAGGACGCAATCCGGTTGCTGCCGCGCAATCCCGACTTCGAGCCGATCGTGGTCAAGCCCGACCAGGATTTCGCCATCGAGGGTCTCTACTGCGGCCTTGTAAGGCCAAACCGTTGAGTTTCGGTGGGAAGAAATCGCCGGCAAAGAAGTCGCTTTCCCTACAGCGCATCGAAGCGGAATCCACTGCCGCCGAGGCGCCGGATGACTCAGATTCCGGATCACGGCCACGTTCTCAGTCCGTGAGACCCACACCCCCTAATCTGGCAACAACCCAAAACGAACCCCCGAGGAACAAGACCATGGATGACAACAAGAAGCGTGCCCTCACCGCGGCCCTGAGCCAGATCGAAAAGCAGTTCGGCAAGGGCGCCGTCATGCGCATGGGCGACAAGAGCATCGAGCCGGCGGAAGTCATCGGTACCGGTTCCCTGATGCTCGACATCGCGCTGGGCATCGGCGGCCTGCCCAAGGGTCGCGTCATCGAGATCTACGGCCCGGAGTCCTCGGGCAAGACCACGCTCACCCTGCAGGTGATCGCGGAATGCCAGAAGGCCGGCGGCACCGCCGCTTTCATCGACGCCGAGCACGCGCTTGATCCCACCTACGCGGTCAAGCTGGGCGTGAACATCGACGACCTGCTGGTCAGCCAGCCCGACACCGGCGAGCAGGCGCTGGAAATCGCCGACATGCTGGTGCGCTCCAATTCAGTGGACATGGTGGTCATCGACTCGGTGGCCGCGCTCACCCCGCGCGCCGAGATCGAGGGCGAGATGGGCGACCAGTTGCCCGGCCTGCAGGCCCGCCTGATGAGCCAGGCCCTGCGCAAGCTCACCGGCAACATCAAGCGCAGCAACTGCATGGTCATCTTCATCAACCAGCTGCGCATGAAGATCGGCATGATGATGCCGGGCCAAAGCCCGGAAGTGACCACCGGTGGCAATGCGCTCAAGTTCTATGCTTCGGTGCGCCTGGATATCCGCCGCATCGGCGCGGTGAAGAAGGGCGAGGAGATCATCGGCAACCAGACCAAGATCAAGGTGGTCAAGAACAAGATGGCGCCGCCGTTCAAGGTCATCGTCACCGAGATCCTGTATGGCTTCGGCATCAGCCGCGAAGGCGAGATCATCGAGATGGGCGTGGACGCCAAGCTCATTGAAAAAGCCGGCGCCTGGTACAGCTACAACGGCGAGCGCATCGGCCAGGGCAAGGAGAACGTCCGCCAGTGGCTGAAGGAGAACCCCGCCATTTCGCAGGAGCTCGAGGCCAAGCTGCGCGACAAGTTCGTGCCTGGCCTGGTGATCGGCGAAGAGAACACCGACTCGGCTGTTGAAGCCTGAGTTGGGGCCGGAAGGGAGGGGCGGCGTCATGAGCTTCGGCGGGCGACCCCCGCGGGCCAAGCCCGACCCCACCCAGAAGGCGATGGAGCTGCTGGTCCGGCGGGAGCATTCTCGCCGGGACCTCAAGCGCAAACTCGGGCTGCGCGGCGCGGCGCCCGAGGAGGCCGAGGCGGCGGTCGAAAAGCTCGCCGGCCTCGGATACCAGGATGACGACCGTTTCGCGGCATCCTTTGCCCGGGATCGCGCCGCCTCGGGCTATGGCCCGGTGCGCATTCGTCTCGAATTGGCGGGGCACGGCCTGAGCCGGGAGCAGGGCGAGGCCGCGCTCGATACCTGTGAGACCGATTGGGCCGCCATGGCGCGGTCCTTGGTGGACAAGCGATTCCGCCCGGATCAACTGGCCGACCCGGCGAAACGGCGCAAAGCGGTGGACTTCCTGCTCCGGCGCGGCTTCGATCAGAACAGTGCCTACGCCGCGGTGCGCGCCCGGCCGGACGATGGTTTCGAGGGCGGTGACTGAGTCCCGGCGCTTCGGCAGCCCCCCGAGGGCTGGTAATCTGGCGGCTGAGATTTCAGAGCCCACCGCCGTCCATGACCAAGAACACCAACGCCATCCGCCGGGATTTCCTCGAGTTTTTCCGCGCCAAGGGCCACGAAGTGGTTTCCTCCAGCTCGCTGGTGCCCGGCAACGACGCCACCCTGCTGTTCACCAATGCCGGCATGGTGCAGTTCAAGGATGTTTTCCTGGGCGCGGAAAAGCGCAGCTATGTGCGCGCCGCCAGCTCCCAGCGCTGCGTGCGCGCCGGCGGCAAGCACAACGACCTGGACCAGGTGGGCTACACCGCCCGTCACCACACGTTTTTCGAGATGCTGGGCAATTTCAGCTTCGGCGACTATTTCAAGCGCGACGCCATCGCCTATGCCTGGGAGCTGCTGACCGATGTCTGGGGCCTGCCCAAGGATCGCCTGCTGGTCACCATCTACCACACCGATGATGAAGCTTTCGACATCTGGAACAAGCAGATGGGGCTGCCTGCCGAGCGCATCATCCGAATCGGCGACAACAAGGGCGCGCCGTATGCGTCCGACAACTTCTGGCAGATGGCGGATACCGGCCCCTGCGGCCCGTGCACCGAGATTTTCTACGATCACGGCGACCACATCGCCGGCGGCCCACCGGGCAGCCCTGACGAAGACGGCGACCGCTACATCGAGATATGGAACAACGTGTTCATGCAGTACGACCGCCAGCCCGACGGCACGCTGGTGCCGCTGCCGGCGCCGTGCGTGGACACCGGCATGGGCCTGGAGCGCATCGCCGCCGTGCTGCAGCACGTCCACAGCAACTACGAGATCGACCTGTTCCAGCACCTGATCAAGGCCGCCGCCGCCCTTACCAACAAGTCCGGCGAGCTCGAGCACAAATCCCTGCGCGTCATCGCCGACCACATCCGTGCCTGCAGTTTCCTCATCGTGGACGGCGTGCTGCCGTCCAATGAGGGCCGCGGCTACGTGCTGCGCCGGATCATCCGGCGCGCCATCCGCCATTTCTGGAAGCTCGATGGCCTCAGCGCCGACGGCCAGTTCTGGCGCATGGTGCAGCCGCTGGTGGACGTGATGGGCGAGGCCTATCCGGAACTCGTAGCCAAGCGTGCGCTGGTGGAACAGGCGCTCAAGGGCGAGGAAGCCGCATTCGGCCAGACGCTGGATGCCGGCATGGCCCGCCTTCAGGACTACCTGCAGGCCTCGGGCAACCGCATTCGCGGCGACCAGCTGTTCCAGCTGCACGACACCTACGGCTGCCCGCCCGACCTGATTGCCGACCTGCTGCGCGAGAACGCTGAAAAAGGCTGGGCCCTGGCGGATGGCGCCTTGGACGAGTACGACGGATTGATGGACCAGCAGCGCGAGCGCGCCCGCGCCGCCAGCAAGTTCGCCGGCAGCGCCGGGCTCCCGGCCGACCTGATTGCCACCCTGCGGCCCACCGACTTCGCCGGCTATGACGCTCTGGAAGCGGATGGCTGCCGCGTGCTGGCGCTGGTGCGCGACGGCAAGCCGGTGCCGGCCATCGCTGCCGGCGACCAGGCCGTCGTGGTGCTGGACCGCAGCCCCTTTTATGCCGAATCCGGCGGCCAGGTGGGCGACACCGGCCTGCTGCTGGATCCGCGCGGTGATCGCTTCGATGTGCGCGATACGGTGAAAGTCTCGGGCGCGTTCCACGGCCACCTGGGGCAGTTGTCCAGTGGCCAACTGGCGGTGGGCGACCGGGTGTCGGCGCGCGTGGACGCCGCCCGGCGCCAGGCCGTGGTGCTCAACCATTCCGCCACCCACCTGCTGCACGCCGCACTGCGCGAGGTGCTCGGTGAGCACGTCACCCAGAAGGGCTCCCTGGTGGCACCGGATCGGCTGCGCTTCGATTTCTCGCATTTCCAGGCCATTGCCGCCGCCGACCTGGCGCGCATCGAGGCGCTGGTGAACGCCCAGATCCGCGGCAATGCCGAGGCGGAAGTGCACCACATGGGCATGCAGGAGGCGTTGGACTTCGGCGCCATGGCGCTGTTCGGCGAAAAGTACGGCGAACATGTGCGGGTGCTGCGCATGGGCGGGTTTTCCACTGAACTGTGCGGCGGTACCCACGTGCACCACACGGGCGATATCGGCGTGTTCAAGATCGTCAGCGAGGGCGGCGTGGCCGCTGGCGTGCGTCGTATCGAGGCGGTGACAGGTGAGGGCGCGCTGGCCTATTTCGTGCAGGAAGAACGACGGCTGGGCGAAGCCGCGCAGCTGCTGGGAAGCAGCGCCGGCGACGTGGTGGAGAAACTGCGCCAGTTGCTGGAGCGCCAGCGCAAGCTCGAGCGCGAACTGGAGTCGTTCAAGGCCAAGGCCGCCGCTGGCGCCACAGCCGACCTGGCCGCTTCGGCGCCCGAGATTGCCGGAGTGAAAGTGGTGGCCGCACGCATCGAGGGCCTGGATGCCAAGTCGCTGCGTGATGCGGTGGACCAGCTCAAGGCGCGCCTGGGCGACGCCGTGATCGTGCTGGCCTCGGCCGAGGCGGGCAAAGCCTCCCTGGTGGCCGGCGTGCAGGGCTCGGCGCTGGGCAAGGTGAAGGCGGGCGAACTGCTGGCCCACGTGGCGGCCCAGATCGGCGGCAAGGCCGGCGGCCGGCCGGACATGGCCCAGGGCGGCGGCGCGGATGGCCCGGCCCTGGTGGCTGCGTTGGCGGCGGTTCCGGCTTGGGTGGCAGAACGACTGGTCTGATAGCCAGCGGGGCGCTTGATTGCGCCCCGGACAGCCCCGCACTACCATCCGTTCAGGCCGCTATCGTGCGGCAGGGGAACCGCGGAAGGCCGACAGGCCGCGCGGGCCGGTGCAAGGATGTATCCGGAGGGCAGGCGATGCTGATTCTGACGCGAAGGGTGGGAGAGACCCTGATGATTGGCGACTCGGTCACGGTTACCGTGCTGGGCGTCAAAGGCAACCAGGTGCGCATCGGCATCACGGCGCCCAAGGACGTGGCGGTGCATCGCGAGGAAATCTTCCAGCGCATCCAAAAAGATGACGCAGTGCCTGAAGGCGCACAAACGGCGGGTTTACCCAAGGCCGACTGAAAGGCTATCCTATGCGGCCGGTTTGGCCTGATTGGCCGCGCCGGAACCAGTTACGGAGTGATGCCCGAGTGGCCGAAGGGGCTCCCCTGCTAAGGGAGTATCGGGTCAAAAGCCTGATCGAGGGTTCGAATCCCTCTCACTCCGCCAGGTTGAAATCGCCGCCTTTTGGCGGCGTTTTTTTGCAAGTGGGGCAGGACGGAGGCAGCGCCTGACTGCGGATTCATCGGCCGATGCGCGCGCAGGCATTGACCTGTTCGCCACTGTCCCCCATAATTTCGCCGCTGCGCGCCCGTAGCTCAGCTGGATAGAGCACCAGGCTACGAACTTGGTGGTCGGGAGTTCGAATCTCTCCGGGCGCGCCATGATTTGCAAACAGGGTGCTTCGGCACCCTTTTTGTTCAGCGGCACCCGCCCGAAGGCTTCGGCACACTGGTGGGGTCCGCGTTAGAGTTGCGAGGTAGCGGCGCGCCAGTCCGGGCGCCGTGCGGCACCCCCGGGGTATAGCTCAGCCTGGTAGAGCGCCAGCTTTGGGAGCTGGAAGTCGTGGGTTCGAATCCCCCTGCCCCGACCAGCCGGCCCCCAGGACGGCAAGCATTCCCACCGCGCATGGATGCGGACGGGCACGGCCGGTATCATCCCGGCAGGCGCCCGTAGCTCAACTGGATAGAGCACCGGCCTTCTAAGCCGGCGGTTGCAGGTTCGATTCCTGCCGGGCGCGCCAGGCAAGCGGCGCCAAGGCAGGCAAATGTTCTGAAATGGTGGATGTAGCTCAGTTGGTTAGAGCATCGGATTGTGATTCCGAGGGTCGCGGGTTCAAATCCCGTCTTCCACCCCAGTTCAAGGATGCGGCATAATGCCGCGTCGCAGCCGCTTCGGCGGGAAGATTACGGGCCGTTAGCTCAGTTGGTAGAGCAGTTGACTCTTAATCAATAGGTCGAAGGTTCGAATCCTTCACGGCCCACCAATCTTCCCGATTGAATCGTCACCGCGCGACGTTGCGAAAGTGGCGGAATTGGTAGACGCGCTGGATTTAGGTTCCAGTGGGGCAACCCGTGAGAGTTCGATTCTCTCCTTTCGCACCATCCGGCAACGGAGTCGCGGGGATGAGCCGAAGCTCCGCGGGTTTTTTCATTTTCGCGCCATACAAACGGCGCGGTCGCAGGAGTCAACATGCAAGTTTCACTTGAGAACACCGCCAACCTCGAACGCCGCCTCACCGTGAGCCTGCCGGCCGAACGCCTCGATGGCGTCGTCGGTACCCGCCTGCGTGAGATCGGACGCACTGCCAGCATCAAGGGCTTCCGTCGCGGCAAGGTGCCTGCCAAGGTCATCGAGCAGCGCTTCGGCCCGCAGGTGCGCAATGAAGCCTACGGCGACCTGATCCGCGAGAGCTTTGGCGAGGCCGTGCGCCAGCAGAACCTGCTGATTGCCGGCAGCCCTGAAATCAAGCCTGAAACGGCGGGCGAGGGCGAGATTCGCTTCACCGCTACGTTCGAGGTCGTGCCTGATTTCGGCACCATCGACCCCGCTCAGCTGAAGATCGTGCGTGCGGTCGCCGCCATTGACGACGCGGACATCGACGGCATGATCGAAACCCTGCGCCAGCAGCGCCGCGGCTGGGACGAAGTGGCGCGCGGCGCCGAGCCAGGCGACCTGGTGACGCTGGAAACGCACGCCACCACCGCCAGCGGCCGCTTCCCGGCCGAGGGCAGCGACCGCGGCGCCACCGTGCTCGGTTCGAACGTGATGTTCGCCGAGCTCGAATCGCAGCTTGCCGGCATGAAGGCCGGCGAGCAGCGCGAGGTGGACGTCAACTTCCCCGCCGACTGGCGCGTGGCCGAATTGGCCGGCCAAGCGGCCAAAGTGACGCTGTCGGTGACCAAGATCTCTGCACAGCGCCTGCCCGACGTCGACGATGCCTTCGTGAAGAGTTTCGGCATCAAGAGCGGCAAGCTCGACCAGTTCCGCCAGGAAGTGCGCGCCAACCTGGAGCGCGAGCTCAAGGGCAACCTGATGCAGCGCCTGCGGGCCGAAGTGGCCGAGAAGCTGGTGGCCGCCCACGCCGCGGTTGAACTGCCCCCGCGCCTGATCGAGGCCGAGGCCCGCCAGCTGGCGGCCAACGCCGAGCAGCAGGCCCGGCAGCAGGGCCAGGCCAACGCCAAGTTCGCGCCCGAGCCGTTCATGGCCGCCGCCCGCAACCGCGCCGCCGCCGGCCTCCTGGTGGGCGAAGTGGCCCGTCAGAACAGCCTCAGGCTCGATCCCAAGCGCCTGAACGAGACCCTGCAGCTCATCGCCTCCACTTACGAGGACCCGCAGCAGGTGATTGATCTTTACCGAAACGACCCCAACCTCATGTCCAGCCTTCGCAACCGGGTGATGGAGGAGCAGGTGATCGATTGGATCGCCGAACGCGCCGACGCCACCGAGAAGGCCCTGAGCTTTTCCGAACTGATGCGTCCGGCCGCCTGAAGCGGCCACAACGGAGGAACACGGGCATGGAACCGATCAAAGGCTTGAACCTGGTGCCGATGGTGGTCGAACTGACCAGCCGCGGCGAGCGGGCGTACGACATCTATTCGCGCCTGCTCAAGGAACGCGTCATTTTCCTGGTCGGCCCCATTGACGACTACATGGCCAATGTCATCGTCGCGCAGCTGCTGTTCCTGGAGGCCGAGAATCCCGAAAAGGACATCAGCCTTTACATCAACTCCCCGGGTGGCGTGGTCACTGCCGGCATGGCCATCTACGACACCATGCGCTTCATCAAGCCCGACGTGAGCACCATCTGCGTGGGCCAGGCGGCCAGCATGGGCTCGTTCCTGCTGGCGGCGGGCGCCAAGGGCAAGCGCTACATCCTCCCGAACTCGCGCGTGATGATCCACCAGCCCTCGGGCGGCACCCAGGGCCAGGCTACCGACATCGCCATCCAGGCCAAGGAAATCCTGTACCTGCGCGAGCGGCTGAACGCCGAGCTGGCGGCCAACACCGGCCAGCCGATCGACAGGATCGAGCGCGACGTCGAGCGCGACTACTTCATGTCGGCGGAAGAGGCCAAGGCCTACGGCGTGGTGGATGCAGTGATCAACTCGCGCCCCGACGACAGCGTCCAGGCCTCCTGAATCGGCAAAACCAGCGTCTTCACGCCCCGTCCCGGCCCCTCGCCGGGCTGGGGATTGACGCCTGCCTGCCTGTGATATTCTCGTTTCTGACCCATTCCATCAGGGCTTTGAAAGCATGACCGAAGACCGCCAGGGCCGTACCGGTGACAGCAGCAAGATCCTCTACTGCTCTTTCTGCGGAAAGAGCCAGCACGAGGTGCGCAAACTGATCGCGGGCCCCAGCGTATTCATCTGCGATGAATGCGTGGAGCTTTGCAACGACATCATCCGCGAGGAGCTCGAGGAGAAGGCGCACGCCGCCCGCAACCACCTGCCCAAGCCGCGCGAGATCCTCGAGGTGCTCGACCAGTACGTCATTGGCCAGCACCGCGCCAAGAAGACCCTTTCGGTGGCGGTGTACAACCACTACAAGCGCATCGAGAGCCGCATCAAGAACGACGACATCGAACTGTCGAAGTCCAACATCCTGCTCATCGGTCCCACCGGCTCGGGCAAGACCCTGCTGGCGGAAACGCTGGCGCGCTTGCTCAATGTCCCGTTCACCATCGCTGACGCCACCACCCTCACCGAGGCTGGCTACGTTGGCGAGGACGTCGAGAACATCATCCAGAAGCTGCTGCAGAAGTGCGATTACGACGTCGAGAAGGCGCAGACCGGGATCGTCTATATCGACGAAATCGACAAGATCTCGCGCAAGAGCGAGAACCCGTCGATCACCCGCGACGTGTCGGGGGAGGGCGTGCAGCAGGCGCTTCGCGAGGGTCTGGGCCAGATAGGTCTTGCCGCACCCGGTCGGCCCGATCAGGAGGATGTTGCTCTTCGCG
>JANNQY010000369.1:0-17581 GCA_031400995.1 Lysobacteraceae bacterium | reverse complement strand
TACTTGAACACTTCGCTGCCGGCCATCAGCACGCGCACGCCCGCGTTCTTTTCTTCGGGCTTGAAGCCCACCGTGACGCCCACGGGGTTGTAGAGCAGCTCTTTCTTGCCGCCGTCGGCATGCAGGTGGGTGGACAGGATGCCGGCCTGGGAATCTGCCTTCAGCACCACCGCGCCAGCACCGTCGCCAAACAGCACGCAAGTGTTGCGGTCCGACCAGTCCAGCATCCTGGTCAGGGTTTCGGCACCCACCACCAGCACGGTCTTGGCATTGCCGGCACGGATGAAATTGTCGGCCACGCTGAGCGCGAAAATGAAGCCCGAGCAGGCGGCATTGACGTCGAACGCGGCGCAGCCGTTGGCACCGAGCCGGTGCTGCAGCAGGCAGGCCGTTGACGGAAAGATGAGGTCGGGAGTGGTGGTGCCCACCACGATCAGATCCAGCTCGGAGGCGCTGACGCCGGCCGCTTCGAGCGCGGCAATGGCCGCGCGCTCGGCCAGGTCGCAGGTGGTCTCGCCCTCGGCCACCACGTGGCGCTGCTGGATGCCCGTGCGCGAGACGATCCACTCGTCGCTGGTCTCGACGAACTGCTCGAGGTCCTTGTTGGTCAGTATCTTTGCCGGCAAACCGCTACCGGTGCCGGCGATACGTGAGAACACGGCCATCGTCATTCCCCGGGACGGTCCGCGGACTCAGTCTTCGGCAACCACCGACGACTTCACATCCAGGACTTTCTTGCCACGGTAGTAGCCGTCCTTGGTGACGTGGTGGCGGACATGGGTCTCGCCCGAGGTGGCGTCGGTAGCCAACTGCTTGGCGCTGAGGGCGTCATGCGAGCAGCGCTGGCCGCGACGGGACGGGGTGACGCGGGATTTCTGGACAGCCATGGTCTATCTCCAACTACTTCTGGTGTGCCTTCAACGCGGCGAGCGCGGCGAAAGGGTTCGGTTTTTCTTCTATCTCCAACTCGGCGGGCCATTCGGCCTTGACCTCGGTGGAGCGCGGATCAATCGGTACCACCGGGATGGCGAGGATAAGTTCATCCTCCACCAGCTCGGCAGGATGCAGCTCACCGCCGGCGTCCAGCAGGATCGGCTCCATGCCCTCCGGCAGCGCCGCTTCCTGGTCCTCGTCGGTGATCAGGCCGAGGCGTTGGAACAGCGAAACCGGGTGCAGGTAGCGCTCCAGCGTGCGCTGGCACAGCAACGGCAGCTCGGCCTCGATGCGCAGCTCGACGTAACGCAGGTCGAGTAGGGCATCACGGCCGAATTCCATTTCGAAACGGCAGCCGCCTTCGGCATCCACCAAGCTGTCGCGCAGCCGGGGCATCCCGGACAGCGGCAACACGCCTTCGAAGCGCCGCTTGGCCGCGACCATGCGCCAAGCGTCAAGAACAGGAGGCAGGGACGCGGACATAAGCCGGGAATGATAGGCCGGAGCCCTGCCCATGTCAAACCTAAGCCTTTGCGGCCACTAGGGTTTGCCGGCCTTGGCGGGCCTGGTGCAGACTGCCGCCAAGCTCATTCAACCTCGCCAATTATGCCGCAATCCCTGCTGTTGATCGGACTGGTCGCCCTGGCCATCGCCCTGCCCCTCCTGGTTTGGCTGCTGCGTTCGCGCCGGCGGGAGCGCAGCCTGGTGCGCCTGCTGGACCTGGCCGATGCTATGCAGGTGCTTCTGGATAGAAGCCAGCAGCGCATGCAGGCCATGCAAACGGTGGTGGGCCGGGTCCCGGCCGACATCGCCGCCCGGGCGCGGGAGTCGCTGGACAGCACCGAGCACGTGCTCAAGGCCAAGCGCGACATCCTGCAGCACCGGCTATGGATCCAGAAGCACGGCCACACGGCCAGCCAGCGCGAGCTGGACGCCGCCTGCGAGGCCCTGCAGCGAGGCCAAGCGCGGCTGGTAGGCCAACTCGACGCCTTGGAACACGCCGGCGCCGAACTGGCGCAGGTCACCGAAGCCAGCGCGGAGGCCGCCCGCCGCGAGCCCCCCGCCCTGCGTCGCGGCGCGCCAGGCCCATGACGCTGCTGGTGCTGGCCTCCACCTCGCGCTATCGCCGCGAGCTGCTGGCCCGGCTGGGGCTGCCTTTCACGGTGGAGCGCCCGGAGGTGGAGGAAACACCCGGCCCGGGCGAATCCCCGCAGGCACTGGCCCGGCGCCTGGCCGAGGCCAAGGCCCGCGCTGTCGCCATCCGCCATCCCGAAGCGTGGGTGATCGGTTCGGACCAGGTGGCCGAGCTGGACGGCCAGCCCTTGGGCAAGCCCGGCCATCGGGACGCGGCCTTGGCGCAGCTTCTAGCGTCCTCGGGCCGCAGCGTGCGCTTCCACACCGCGGTCTGCCTGATGCGCGGCGAGCAGCTGCTGGCGTTCGAAGATATTACCGAGGTCGCGTTCCGTGGCCTGGAGCGCGAGGAAATCCTGCGCTACCTGCAAGCCGAGCAGCCCTACGACTGCGCGGGCAGCTTCAAGTGCGAAGGCCTGGGAATTACGCTGTTCGAATCGATCCGAACAATTGACCCAACCGCCTTGGTCGGACTGCCGCTGATCGCGCTGTCGCAAGCCCTGCGCCAGGCCGGGTTTCGCCTGCCCTGACTAGCGTATCTGGAGGGGCTGCTCGGGCCAGTGCTCCAAGCTGCCATCGCGGCCGTGCACCACCAGCCCCAGCCAGGCCCTTCCGGGCGGATGCCCGCTCAGGTCCACCGTCGCACTAAAACCCAAATCCGTGGCGGTGAGATCCGTGCCCCAGTAGTCGGCCACGTCGAATCGCGGCAGTCCGTAGCTGGCGCGGCCCACCACGGCACCGTCGAGCGTGATGTCCACGGCCGCCACGCCCGCACCTTCCCGCAGCGCCCATCCGCGCAGCGACAGCAGCCCCGAAACGCGCTGCCCGGGCTCCGGCGCCTCCAGCCAGGCCAGAGAAGGCACCACGCACGGCGTCGGCTCGGGCGCCAGCCGGAAGACCAGGAAGCGCTTACGGCCGTGGTCCACATTCAGCACGCGCGCCGACGGCAGCCCCCCAGCTGCCGCGCAAAGCTGGCGATAGGCCTTCAGCCGGTCCTTCAGCGAACGGGCGGTGTCTTCCACAACCAGCAGCACCGGCTCCGCGCCCCAGTCGGCACGGCCTCGGCTGAGCAGCCCCCACTGATCCAACTGCAGCGCACGGCCGTGCTTGCGGTTGAGCGGATGCTCCAGCACGTCCACTTGACGGCCATCGAGCAGGAAAGCCAACTGCGCCCCGAGCATGAAGTTGTCGGCGACCAGGCGCGTACCGGCCGGCATCGTTGCCAGTTCCTCGCGCGCCGCCGCCGCGGCCTCGCCCCAGCCGGAAAAATTGTCCGCATACGCCGGGCCGGCCGCCAGCCGGAGGCGGCCCTCGGGCTGCGACAGCAGCGCCAGGTAAGCCACCCAGACCAGCAGCAACAGACCGGCCGACCCGGCCAGCGCCAACCGCGCCGGCCTCGGCCAGTCCGCCAGCACCCCGGGTGCGGCGCAGACCAACGCCAGCCAGCCCGCCAGCGGCCAGTGAAAGCTGACGCGCTCGGTGTCGGCGAAGAATGCCATCGCGAAATAGCCAAGCACCGATACCGAGCCCATGCCCGCCAGCAGCGCCCAAGGCATCGCCCCCGCGTGGCCGCGCTGTCGCCACGCACGAGCCAAGGTGGCCAGCAGCAGCACGAACAGCACGGGCGTGACCAGCAGCGCCTGCACCAAGGGCCACCAGAGCGCCGAAGGCTGCAGCGTCCAAGGATGGCGATCAACGAATTGGAAGGCCAGTCCGGCGCCGGCGTGCGCCAGATTCCAAGTGACCAGCGGCCACCACGCCACGGCCCCGAACGCGAGCGCCAGCCAGAGCCGCGGCTCGCGTAGCAGCGCGCGGCCGCGCGGGTCGAGCGCAAGCCCGGCGGCACCCGCCAGCAGGACCAGGGCAAACCGATAGTGCGCCAGTGCCCCCAGCGCCAGGCCAAGCGCCAACTGAAGCAGCGCGGCGGTGCCCACGCGCTCCCGCAGGTTGGTCAGCGCGTCCAGGCAGAGCAGCGCCGCGAACAGCATCGGCACATCGGGCAGCGCCAGCACCCCCATCAACCCGGCCAGCGGCATCAGCAGGGCCAACAGGCCGGCCTGCCAGCCCGCTTCCGTGCCGCCCCAGCGGCTGGCGATGCGCACGACGAGCCAAGGCAGCACCGCGCCCAGCAGCAGGAACGGCGCGCGAACCGCAAGCGCATCCTGGCCAGCCAGTTCGGTGCCCGCACGGATCAACCACGCCGTGAGACCCGGCAGGTCGGAGTAGGCCCACGCCAGGTGGCGACTTTCCAATGCGTAAAAAGCCTCGTCGCCAAACAGCGGCAGCTCGCTGGCCAGCCAAATCTTGGCCAACAGCAGCAGCGCCCACAGCCACAGGAATTTCACGCGCAGCGAACTCGCGCCCATGCCAGCATCCACAGGGTTATCCTTCCCCCTCACTGTTATTGGACTTACGCCATGCACGCGCAGGCCATCCATCCGCCCATCGTAACCGACCGCACCCGGCGCGCCCTCGTGGACGCGTTGGCGCAGGTAAACCGGCTGGTGCTGGGCAAGCCGCGCGAGGTGCAGTTGGCGTTCACCACGCTGCTGGCCGGCGGCCACCTGTTGATCGAAGACCTGCCGGGCTTGGGCAAGACCACGCTGGCGCGCGCCATGGCGGCCACGCTGGGCTTGGAGTTCCAGCGCATGCAGTTCACCTCCGACCTGCTGCCCTCGGACATCATCGGCGTGTCCATTTTCGACCAGACCTCGCGCGAGTTCCGCTTCCATCCCGGTCCGGTATTCACCCAACTGCTGTTGGCTGACGAAATCAATCGCGCGCCGCCGCGCACGCAGAGCGCGCTGCTGGAAGCAATGGCCGAACACCAGGTGACCGTGGACGGCACCAGCCACCCGCTGCCCCAGCCTTTCTTCGTCGTGGCCACCCAAAACCCGGTGGACTTGGCCGGTACGTTTCCGCTGCCCGATTCGCAGATGGATCGATTCCTGCTGCGCATCAAGCTCGGTTACCCCGGCGCCGACGCCGAGCGCGAGATGCTGGCTGGCGAGGACCGTCGCGATTTGATCGCACAGAGCACGCCTCAGTTGGGCGGCGATGACGTGCTGGCGCTGCGCACGGCGGTGGAGCACCTGCACGCCAGCCCGGCGCTGGTGGCCTATGTGCAGGCGCTGCTGCAGGAGAGCCGCCGCCATCCCGGCGTGCAGGTGGGGCTGTCGCCGCGGGCGGGCCTGGGCCTGCTGCGCGGCGCGCGCGCGCTGGCCCTGCTGGAAAACCGCAGCCATGTGCTGCCCGAGGACGTGCAGGCGCTGTTCGGCCACGTGGCGGCGCATCGTCTTGTGCCCGAGTCCGAATCCGAGGGCCGCGACGCGCTGGCGGCAAGCATCCTGCGCAGCGTGGCGGTGGACTGACGCCCTTGGGCCGGCCGCGTGACCTGGTGGAACGCCTCAGCGACCGGCTGGCCCGCCTGCCCCTGGTACGACCGCGTGGGCAGGAATCGCTGCCCATCCTGATCGACCGCCGACGCGTCTACATCCTGCCCACCGGCTTCGGCTTGTTCCTGGCGCTGATGCTGGGCGCGATGATGCTCGGCGGCTTGAACTACAACAACAACCCCGCCCTGCTGCTGGCCTTCGGCATGATCGCGGTGGCGCACAACAGCCTGGTTCACGCGCACCTCACGCTGTCGGGCCTGCGGGTGACCGCGCTGCACGCCGAACCCGTGCACGCCGGGCGCCCGCTGCTGCTGCGGCTGGCCTTCGAAGCCAGCGGCAACCGCGTGCGCGCCGGGCTGGAACTGCGTGCGGGAAGCGAGGAAACCTTCCTGGAGTTGGGCCCAGGCGAGCGCGTGGAAGCGGTCTTGGCGGTGGCCACGGTGCGCCGGGGCTGGCTGCCGCTTGGCCGCCTTCGGGTGTCCACGGTCCGGCCCTTTGGCCTGGCGCGCGCCTGGTCCTGGCTGCGGCCCGACAGCCGCGTACTTGTCTACCCTGCCCCCGAGGCTGAAGGCGTGCCTTTGCCGGACCTGGGTGGCGACGGCCAGTCCACCCGCACCCGTGCCCACGGCGAGCAGCCGCACCATCTGCGGGAGTACCGCGCCGGCGATGCGCTGCGGCAAGTGGCGTGGAAGGCCACCGCGCGCGCCGACCGGCTGCTGGTGCGCGAGTACGAAGCGAGCGCCCATCGCGAAATCGAGCTGGACTGGTTTTCGCTGCCGTCGCTGGCGCACGAGGCGCGCATCCGTCGCTTGGCGCGGTGGGTGATCGAGGCCGAGCGTCAAGGCAGCCGATTCCGGATGCGACTACCGGCGGCCGTGATCGGACCCGGCAGCGGCCCGGAGCACCGTCATGCTTGCCTGCGAGCACTCGCGCTGATGCCCGATGCCTGAGCGCATGCCCCCGCGAGTGCGCCAATGGTGCCTGGCTGCGGCCGTGGCCTGTCTGCTGCCGCTTTTGCTGCAGATCAACCCCGGGCTGGCGCTGGCCTTGGCGGCAGTGGCGGCCGTGGGCATCGCGCTGCCGCGGCCGCTGCCGGCCCCGCTGCGGCTGCTCGCCCTGCTGCTGGCGGTGGGCTACGTGCTGGCCACGCACGGCTTCAACCTGGGTCGCGATACCGGCTGCGCGCTGCTGGCGGCGCTGCTGGCGCTGAAATTCTTCGAGACCCACCACTTGCGGGACGCGCGCAGCCTGCTGGGATTTTCCATGTTCGCGCCGTTCGCCGCCTTCCTGCAGGACCAGGGGCCGCTGACGCTGGCACTGGCGGTGCCGGCCATGGGCCTGCTGCTGGTGGCGCTGTCGGTGCTGGCCGAACAGCGGCCCGGCGCGCCCGTGCCCGCCGTGGGGCGACTGCGCTTGGCGACCGTGGGCCTGGCGGTGGCCATGGCGCTGCCGCTGGCGCTGGCTGCGTTCTGGCTGTTCCCACGCTTGGGCAGCCCGCTTTGGGGACTGCCGGAAAACAGCTTGGGGCGCAGCGGCCTGGCTGACCGGATGACGCCCGACGAATGGGTGGAGATGTTCGCGGATGACACGCCTGCGCTGCGCGTGCGTTTCGACGGCACGGAGCCCGCGCGCCAGGATCTGTACTGGCGCGGCCAGGTGCTGTGGGATTTCGACGGCCAGACCTGGAGCCGCGGTGAAGGCGCCGGGTTGGGCCCGGTGCCGGTGATGCAGCCGCGCACGCCAGCGATTCGGTACGAGGTATCGCTGGAACCCACCGACCGCCGCTACTTGATCACCTTGGACGTGCCGCTGGAGGCACCGTCGGCCGGCCTGCTGACCAGCGACCTCAGCGTCGTTGCCAGCGAGCCGGTGACCTCGCTGCTGAAGTACTCCGGCCTGTCGTCGGTGGATGCCCAAGGCGAGCCGACGCTGCTGCCGGCGCAGGAGCGCGCGGCGCTGGCGCTGCCGCGCGACCTGAACCCGCGCATGCGTGAATTGGCCGCCCGATGGCGCCAGGAAACCGGCGGCCGCGACGTGGAGGTGGTGCGCAAGGCGCTGGCGTGGATGGGGCAGGAGTTCAGCTACAGCCTCACGGTACCGCCCAGCGGGCGAAATGCCGTGGACGATTTCCTGTTCGACAGCCAGGTGGGGTTTTGCCAGCACTTCAGCTCGGCCTTCACCAACCTGATGCGTGCGGCGGGCATTCCGGCGCGGGTGGTGCTGGGTTATGCCGGCGGCTACCGCAACGCTTACGGCAACTACTGGGTGGTGCGGCGCATGGACGCCCATGCCTGGACCGAAGTGTGGCTGGACGGGCGCGGTTGGACACGCGTGGACCCGACCGCCGCGGTTGCCCCGGAGCGCGTCCTCGACACCGTGGCTGACCTGGCGCGGCAGGAAGCGCTGCTGCCGGAGGGTTTCGCGCCGCTGATGGATTTGGGGGATTGGGCGCGACGCAGCTGGAACGAAATGGTGCTGGGCTTCAACGCACAGCGCCAGGCCAACCTGCTTCGGCCACTGGGCATAGACCAGGCCAGCGCGGCGCAGTTGGGCGCCGCCTTCGCCATCGGAGCAGGGCTGGCCCTGGGGCTGACACTTTGGCTGCTTCTGCGCGGCCGGCCCGCGCCGAGTCACCCGCTGGAGCGGGCATGGCGCGTCTTCGCGCGCCGCCTGCGTCGCGTTGGCTTGGCGAAAGCACCCTCGGAGCCGCCGCTGCAGTACGGTTTGCGCCTGGCCAAAGCGCTTCCCGGCCAAGCCGCGCTGGTTGTTTCACTCAGCCAGCGTTACGCCAATTGGCGCTACGCTCCAGGGCAATTGTCCAATGAACAACAGGCCGGCCTGGCCGCTGACTTGCACCGCTATCGCCCCGCTTCCGCACCACCCTGACGCCGGAGTCCGCCCATGCGCCGCATCCTTCCCTCGCTCGCCCTCCTGCTGCTTGCTGGCTGCGTCAGCGTGCCCGACGCGCTGGAGGGGCAGTTCGCACCGCTCGACCCCGCCGCGGCGGTGCAGGCCGGCGTCACCGACGAACAAGTGCGCTGGGGTGGGCGCATCGTCAAAGTTGAGCCTCTTGCCGAACAGAGCTGCTTCGAGATCGTCGGCGTGCGCTTGGGTAGCGACGGCCGGCCGTCGGCGAGCGACCAGAGCTCGGGCCGGTTTCTGGCCTGCCGCGGCGGATTTTACGATCCGGAAATTTTCCAGCCGGGGCGGGAAGTGACGGTGTCGGGCCGCATCGACGGCTACGAAACCCGCAAGGTGGGCGATTACGACTATCGCTATCCGCGCCTGGCTGCCGACGTGGTGTATCTGTGGCCAGAACGCCGGGACGTGGACGTGATCGTGGAGCGCTACCCGTTCTGGTGAACGGCAGGATTCAGCCCGGCGGCCAAGTCAGCGGCCGCCCGGCCAGCAGGTGCAGGTGGATGTGGAACACCGTCTGCCCGCCGTCACGGTTGCAGTTCATCACGACGCGGTAGCCGACCTCGGCAAATCCCTGCGCCTTGGCATACGCGGCCGCGGCCAGCGCCAGCCGCCCCACCACCGCCTCTTCGCCCGGCACCAAGTCGTTCAGCGTGGGCACGGCGCGCTTGGGGATGAAAAGTACGTGCACCGGCGCCTGCGGATGGATGTCGCGAAATGCGAGCACGTGCTCGTCTTCGAAGACGATGTCGGCGGGGATTTCCCGGCGGATGATCTTGTCGAACAGCGTGGCGGCCATCGCGCTTGCCCTCAGGAAGTAATTTCGACGCGCGAACCGAAGGCGTGGGCCAGCGTGCCCCGGTCCACGTACTCCAGTTCACCGCCCAGCGGCACGCCGTGGGCCAGCCGGCTGGGGCGCACGCCGGCCTGGCGCGCCAACTGCGCCAGATAGTGGGCGGTGGCTTCGCCCTCTACGGTGGGGTTGGTGGCGATGATCAGTTCGTGCACCTCGCCGGTGCCGAGGCGCTGCGCCAGTTTGTCCAGGCCCAGTTCGCGCGGACCGATGCCGTCCAGCGGCGACAGGCGGCCCTGGAGGACGAAGTACAGGCCGCGAAACCCGGTGGCTTGCTCGATCACCAGCCGGTCGGCCGGGGATTCGATCGCGCAGAGCAGGCTGCGGTCGCGCGAGCCGCTGGCGCAAATCGGGCACAGCGCGGTTTCGCTGAAATCCCGGCACGATTCGCAGTGGCCCACGCGCTCCACCGCCTCAGCCAGGGCGCCGGCCAGGCGCAGCCCGCCTTCGCGGTCGCGCTCCAGCAGGTGGTAGGCCATGCGCTGGGCAGATTTCTGACCCACGCCGGGCAGGCAGCGCAGCGATTCGATCAGTTGTTCCAGCAGCGGCGAGGCGCTCATCGCAGGTTGCTCAGAACATTCCCGGCAGTTTCATGCCCGGCGGGATGGGCATTCCCGCGGTGGCCGCCGACATACGCGTCTGGCTCTCGGCTTGGGCCTTGCCGACGGCATCGTTGAACGCTGCGGCTATCAGGTCTTCGGCCATTTCCGGGTCGGCGAACACCGACGGATCGATGCGCACGCTGCGGCACTCCATCTTGCCGCTGAGCGTGACCTTGACCACGCCGCCGCCGGACTGCCCCAGCACTTCCACCTGGGCCAGTTCTTCCTGCGCGCGCTTGAGGTTGTCCTGCATGCGCTGGGCTTGCTGCATGAGTTGGGCGATGTTGCCTCGCATGGTAATTCCTTGGTTTCAGCGGTCGTCGAGTGGGCGCACGGAATCGGGCAGCACGGTGGCGCCCTGCTGCATCAGCCGGCTGACCACCGGGTCGGCGAGGAAATCCGACTCGGCGCCGGCCTGGCGCGCGTCGCGCTGGCGTTCGGTGCGCGCATGCAGGGTGTCCGCGCCCGAAGCGCGTGCGGATTCAAAGCGGATTTGCGGCGTGGCGCCGAGTGCTCCGGCCAGCGCCTGGGCGAGCTGGCGCACCAGGCTTTCGCTGCGAAGATGATCGAAGCTGTCGGGGAGCGAGAGCTGCAGCACGCCGTCGTCGTGGCCGCAGAACGCGCTATGCGCCGCCAGTTCGCGCACCGGGCCCTTGAGGCCGACGCTGGCCACCAGCGACATCCAATCGTCCACCGTTAAAAGTGCAGCGCGCGTGGCGCTGGGCGTGGGTACAACGGGCGCGGACGCCGTGACGACGGCAGCCGCGGGCGCGTCATGCGCCGCCGCCGCTGCAGGCGAAGTCTCGACCACCGGGGACAGCATTGGCGCGGCAGCAGCGCCGGCAGCGGGGGCCACACGCGTTGCCGGCGGGCCAGCCAACGCGGCAGGAACCGTGCGCGGCGGCGCCAAGGCGGCACCGCCATCGCCCACCGGCCGGAACGCCAGCATGCGCAACAGCGACATCTCGAAGCCCGTGCGCGGGCTCGGTGCCAGACCCAGGTCGCGCCGGCCGGTGACCGCCATCTGGTACCAGAGCTGCACCAGTTCGGGCGCAAGCCGAGCGGCCAGACCCACCACGTCCACGCGGTCGTCGGCAGCCGCCATGCCCGGCACCATTTGCTGCAGTTGGATGCGGTGCAGCGCGCTGGCAAAGTCGTCGAGCACGTTGCCGAAGTCCGGCGAGTACGCGGCCAGCGCCTCGATGCAGGCCATCAAAGCGGCGCCGTCCCCGGCCGCCAAGGCGGCCAGCAAACTATCCACCTGGGAGCGGTCTACCGTTCCCAGCATGGCGTTCACCGCTGGCTCGGTCAGCTGGCCGCCGGTGTAGGCGATGGCCTGGTCCAGCAGCGACAGGCCGTCGCGCAGGCTGCCGTCGGCGGCGCGCGCCAGCAGTGCCACCGCGCCCGGTTCAGCGGCGATGGCTTCGGCGGCGAGGATGCGGCCGATCTGGCCGCCGATCTGCTCTTCGTCCAACCGCCGCAGGTTGAACTGCAGGCAGCGCGACAGCACCGTGACCGGCAGCTTCTGCGGGTCGGTGGTGGCCAGCAGGAACTTCACGTGACCCGGTGGTTCTTCCAGTGTTTTCAGCAGCGCATTGAAGGCCGGCTTCGACAGCATGTGCACTTCGTCTATGAGGTAGACCTTGGTGTTGCCGCGCGACGGCAGGTACTGGGCGTTGTTGATCAGGTCGCGCACGTCGTCCACGCCGGTGTTGCTGGCGGCGTCGATTTCCAGCAGGTCCACGTAGCGCCCGGCGTCGATATCGCGGCAGGCGCCGCACTCCCCGCAGGGCTCGGCGCTGGCGCCGCGCTCGCAGTTGAGCGACTTGGCGAAAATACGCGCAATGGTGGTCTTGCCCACGCCGCGGGTGCCGGTGAACAGGAAGGCGTGGTGCACCTTGCCCGACTCAAGCGCGTTGGTCAGCGCGCGCACCACGTGCTCTTGGCCCACCAGTTCACTGAAGCGCCGTGGGCGCCATTTTCGGGCGAGGACGAGATAGGACATGCGGGGCTTGCCACCGTTCAGGACCAACCCCGCCATTGTGCCAACCCCCCCGCTCCCGGGCCAGCAACATTCGCCGCGCTTGTCCCAAGGCCCGCCGGCAGGTATCATTTCCGGCTTGTTTCAGGCGGTTATCTCTGCGGAGAGATGTCCGAGCGGTTGAAGGAGCACGCCTGGAAAGTGTGTAAACGGCTAAACCCCGTTTCGAGGGTTCGAATCCCTCTCTCTCCGCCACTCTTCACGCGGCGCGCCACCGGCGCGCCGTTTGCTTCAATGGTGGCCCCGTCGGCCCCCCGCGACGCTAGGTCGAAAATCCCGCCAGGGCCGGAAGGCAGCAACGGTATTGACTGATGCGGGTGCCGGGGTCAGCCGGCGGGGTCGCCTCCCTGCCCCTCGGCAGGATGCAGCCAGTCGGCATCACCGCTGGCATAGCGCTCGCGCTTCCAGATCGGCACCTGGGCCTTCACTTCGTCAATGATCCAGCGGCAGGCCTCGAACGCCGGCCCGCGGTGGCCGGCGCTCACGCCCACCCATACCGCCAGCTCACCCAAGCCCAGTTCGCCGGTGCGGTGCACGCAGGCCGCGCCCTGCAGGCCGAACCGCGCCACCGCGAGCTCGACGATGCGCTGGCCCTCGGTCTGCGCCAGCGCGGCATACGCTTCGTAGTACAGGCCCACCACGGCCCGACCTTCACTGTGATTGCGCACCCAGCCTTCGAAGCTGGCATAGGCGCCGGCGCCCGGGCCCAGCAGCTGCGCACGCAGCGGCACGATCTCCAGCGGCTGTGCGCTTATCGCGAAGTAGCTCATCCGCCCGACACCGGTGGAATGAAGGCCACTTCGCAGCCGGCCTTCAGCGGGCTATCCCAGGCCACGAACGCGCCATCCACCGCCACCCGCAGCTGCCCGGCGGGCAGCTTGAATCCGTGGCGCACGCGCAGCGCTTCGTACAGCGCCGGCAGCGACTCAGGAAGAGGAAGCATTTCGCTGGCCACGCCGGCGGCATCACGCAGGCTGGCGAAGTACAGCACCGTGATGCTCATGCCCGCGCCTTCCCCACCGTGCGCTTGCCGCCGCGCTTGGCCAGCAGCTTGGCCGGGCCGATCACCATGGCGTGCGAAAGCGCCTTGCACATGTCGTACACGGTGAGCGCCGCCACCGTGGCGCCGGTCAGCGCCTCCATCTCCACCCCGGTACGGTGCACCGTCTTCACCGCGCATTCGATCCGCAGCACGGCGTCGCCCACCCAGGACACGTCGAACCGGCAGCCGTCGATCGGCAGCGGATGGCAGAAGGGAATCAGCTCATGCGTGCGCTTGACTGCCATCGTGCCGGCGATGATGGCGGTGTCCATCACCGCGCCTTTGGTAGTTCGCATGGCCGATTTTCGCAGCGCCGCCGCTACCGCCGGCGGAAAGCGCACGCGGCACTCGGCCACTGCCTCACGGGCGCTGACGGCCTTGGCGGACACGTCCACCATTGCCGGGCGCCCCGCGGCATCAATATGGGTCAATCGGGACTTCGCCATCTCAACCACCTATGAAATACATCTCGATTTTCTTGCGGTCCGGCGCCACCGCGGCGCGCTCCTCGCTGTAGCGGTCGCCGCGGGCGCGCCAAAGCGTCGCCAGGTGCTGGGCCAGAGCGTCTTCGCCGGCGGCGATGCGCTCGCGCAGCGGGTGCCCGCGCCCCGCAAACAGGCAAGTGAAAAGCTGACCATCGGCCGACAGCCGCGCACGATGGCAGTCCCCACAGAACGGCGCACTCACCGAACTCACGAAGCCCACCTCACCGCCGCCATCAACAAAGGCGTGGCGGGTCGCCACTTCGCCGCGATAGCCGACGCCGAGCGCGCGAAGCGGCCAGCGCGCATGGATGCGGTCGCGAAGTTCGGCTGACGGCACCACCCGCTCACGCTGCCAGCCGTTGCAGGTGCCCACGTCCATGTATTCGATGAAACGCAGCACGTGCCCGCTGCCGCGGAAATAGTCCACCAACGCCAGGGCCTCGGCGTCGTTGACGCCGCGCTGGATCACCGCATTGAGCTTGATCGACGTGAAACCGGCGTCCTGCGCCGCAGCGATGCCGGCAAGCACGTCCGCAACGTCGCCGCGGCCGCCGGAAAGTGCCTTGAACAGTGCCGGTTCCAGCGCATCCAGGCTCACCGTGAGCCGGCCCAGCCCCGCCTCGCGCAGCGCCCGCGCCTGGCCAGCCAGCAGCGAGCCGTTGGTGGTCAAAGCCAGGTCCTGGATGCCGGGGACGGCGGCCAGGCGGGCGACGAGTTCAGGCAGGTTCTTGCGCAGCAGCGGCTCGCCGCCGGTGAGCCGCAGCTTGCTCACGCCCAGCTTGGCGAAGGCGCGCACCGCCATCTCGATTTCAGCAAAGCTAAGCCGGCTGGCGCGGTCGAGAGCGGTCTCGTCGGGCGTGAGCCCTTCGGGCATGCAGTAGGGGCAGCGGTAGTTGCAGGTCTCGATGACGGAAATGCGCAAGTCGTGCAGCGGGCGGCCCAAGGTGTCGCGCGGCAGCGACTCGGGCGGCGGCGTCGGCAGGTTCACTTGGCGGGATCCTGTGGGGGCGCGCTCGGTGGCGATAGCGGCAGCAACTCGCCGGGCCGGGCAACGCGATGGCCGCGCGCACGCAGCGCCTCGCCGTCGGCGCGTGAGGCGTAGTGATAAAGCACGCAGCGCGCCAGCAACTGCGCCGGATACTCGCGCTCCAGTTCGTCTATGCCGCTGTGCGACGGGTTGCCATGTAGGGCGCAGTCATGAGCCACCCATTCGCCGGCGTCGGCATGACGGGCCAGCGTTTCGGGAATCGGTCGGGTATCGCCGGTCCACACCACGCTGCCCGGCAGGCGCAGTCCAAAGGCCGTCCCGGGCAGGTGGTGGCGCACCGCGAATACTTCATACCACTGGCCGCGATGCCAGAAGCCGCGGGTCACCGGCACCAGTTGGAACGCGTCCCACCAGTTGGCATTGCCCTCGGCCACCACGCCCGGGTAGTCGGCAACGCGCGACTGCAGATGCGGCAGCACGTTCACCGGCACGTACAGACGCACCTTGCCGCGGCGCTCGGGATTGAAATAAGTGGCGAAGAACAGCCGCTCCAGTCCGGCCACATGGTCCATGTGCACGTGGGTTATGAACACCGCGTCCGGCAGCTGGCCATAGGTAGACTCGAAAACGCTGAGCGCCTCCTGGCCACAGTCCACCATCAACTCGGGCGCACCATCGCGCTCGATCACCGCACCGGCAGAGCCCAGCACGGCGGCGGCCTGGGCATTGCCGACGCCCAAGAAGCGCAGGGCCCAGCTCACGCGCCCGCCCCGCGATACGCGGCCAGCAACCGCTCGAATCCCGGACGCCAGGCGCCGTCATCGACCGACAGCTTGGCCAGCGAGCGCGCCAGCCGGTCCAGGTTGTCTCCCGCCCAGGCGCCACCCGCAGCCCGTCGGCGGCCGCGATCGAAATCAATCAGCCAGGGCCGGTCGTTGACGCCGAACAGGATGTTGCTGGCGTTGAGGTCGGCATGGTCCACGCCCGCAGCGTGGAAGCGCGCCAGCATCTGGCCCACCGCCTCCCACGGCACCGCGCCGGCGCGCGGACCCAGGCGTCCCGCCAGGGACGATGCGCCCTCGATGCGCTCAACCAGCAGGGCCGCGCGGTAGCACACCCCACTGCGCCAGTAGCCCGCCAGCAGCGGTGCAGGCACCGGCAGGCCTTCGCGGTGCAGCGCCTGCAGCAGCCGGAACTCGGCCACGCTGCGCACGCGCGGCTCGCCCAGCCACAGGTAGCCATCGCGGCTGACCCGCGCAGCCACACCGCCGCGGCGATAGTGCCGCAGCACGCCACGGCCAAAGGCCCCCTGCACGAACCAAGCGGCGCCCCGGCCGCTACCCTGCACTGGCTGCGCACCACCCTCGGCCTGCGCAGGGTCAAGCAGGGCCGCCTTGGCTTGCGGCAGCCGCGCCGGGTCGAACACAATCGCTCCCGGACCGCGGCCGTCACGGAAATACTCTCGACGCTCGGCGGCAGTGGCGTTGTCATTCATCCCAGGCCAGTTTAACCAATGCCCGTGAACAGCGCGCCGCAATCGCTATGCCTGCTGCGCCTGTCGGCGCTGGGTGACGCCAGCCACGCGCTGGCGCTGGTGCGCGACCTGCAGGCGGCGCGCCCCGACATGGCCATCACCTGGGTCCTGGGCACGGGCGAGGCGAAGCTGCTTGAAGGTCTGGACGGCGTGGAGTTGCTGCCCTTCGACAAGAAAGCCGGCTGGGTCGGTCTGCGCAAATTGCGCCAGCAGCTGGCGGGCCGGCGCTTCGACGCGCTGCTCAACCTGCAGCTGGCCCTGCGCGCTGGAATAGCCTCCACGGTGGTCAGAGCGCGTCGGCGCATCGGCTATGACTGGGCGCGCAGCAAGGAAGCGCACTCGCTTTTCATCAACGAGCGGATCGCGCCGGGGGGGACCCACGTGCTGGATGCCTTCCGGCAGTTCCTTGCCCCGCTGGGCATCACGCCGGGCCCACCGCAGTGGCGACTGCCGGTGCCCGCCGCCGCGCACGCGTGGGCAGCCGAACAACTGCCCGGCGCCCAAGCCACCCTGCTGGTCTCACCCTGCTCCAGCCACCCGCTGCGAAACTGGCGCCCCGAACGCTATGCCGCCGTGGCCGACCACGCCGCCGCCCAAGGCTGGCGCATCGTGCTGTGCGGTGGCCGAAGTGCGCTTGAGCGTGACACCACCGACCAGATCCTGGCGGCCATGCGCGCGCCTGCCCTGGACCTGGTGGGCAAGGACACGCTCAAGCAGCTGCTGGCAATGCTGGGTCGCGCCAGCCTGGTGCTGACCCCCGATTCGGGCCCGATGCACCTGGCCAACGCGATGGGCAGCGCGGTCCTGGGCCTTCACGCCTGCACCGATGCGGAGCGCTCGGGGCCCTATTCGGACCGGCGCTGGTGCGTGAACCACTACGCGGCAGCGGCGAGAAAGTTCCTCAAGAAACCGGCGGCCGAATTGCGCTGGGGCCGGCGCATCGAGTTCCCGGGGGTCATGGACCTGGTGGGAGTGGACGAAGTGATCGACCGGTTCGATGCCTATGCCCGGGCGGCCGATGAGCGGGGCCGGCTTCCGGCCTGGCCGCATGGGGACCGGTGAAGGCTCATTTCGTGACGTAGTACGCAAAATTCACATCTGTCTCGTGTACCTTCCCTGCAAACGGCCGCTACCCGGCGGGCGCCCCCCTGCTAAATATGGAGTCGCTCGATGCGCCCCCTCGCCCCGCGTTTGTTGCCCGCCGTCTGTCTGGGTCTGGCCTGTTCGCCGCTGGCGGCGCAGACACTGCCCAACCTGACCGCCTTCACCAGCACCGCCGTGGTCGCCCACAGCGCCATGTGCTTGGAACTGCCCGGCGGCGTAGCCACCGACAACATCCAGCTGGTGCAGAACACCTGCAACGCCCGCCCCGAGCAGGGCATCCGCTTTGAACCTGTGGTTGGCCAGCCGCAAGTGATGCGGCTGCGCACTTCGTCCAACCTGTGCGTTGGCGCGCGCGCCGCCGGCACCGCCAACGGCACCGCCGTGGTGCAGCAAGCATGCACAGGTGTTGCGGACCAGCATTTCCGGCTCGAAGCGCTCGCCGCATCCACTACTTACCGGCTGCGCCACCTAGCGTCGGGCCGCTGTGCGGAAATCGGCGGCAGCGCCACCCGCGTAAACACCGTTGTGCAGCTCTGGGACTGCCAGTTGCCCAC
>JANNQY010000368.1:0-7549 GCA_031400995.1 Lysobacteraceae bacterium | reverse complement strand
GTCCCGAGCTCCTGGCCTGGAGCATCGGGACTGAAGTCCCTCCTACAGGGTATCGGGTCAGGCGTCGGAGCGTTTGGCGCCCACCTGCAGGCCGGCCTTTAGGCTGGCTTCGATGAATTCATCCAGATCGCCATTCAAGACCTTCACGGTGTCGCTGCGTTCAATGCCGGTGCGCAGGTCCTTGATGCGGCTCTGGTCGAGCACGTAGTTGCGGATCTGGCTGCCCCAGCCGATGTCGGATTTGGTGGCTTCCACGGCGTCCTTCTCGACGTTGCGCTTCTGGATCTCCAGCTCGTACAGGCGCGCGGCCAGCATCTTCATCGCGGTGTCGCGGTTCTGGTGCTGGCTGCGACCGGTCTGGCAGGCCACCACGGTGTTGGTGGGAATGTGCGTGATGCGCACCGCCGACTCGGTCTTGTTCACGTGCTGGCCACCGGCGCCTGACGAGCGGTACACGTCGGTGCGCAGGTCGGCCGGATTGATGACGATGTCGATGTTGTCGTCCACCTCTGGTGCCACGAACAGCGAGGTGAAGCTGGTGTGCCGCCGGTTGTCGGAATCGAATGGCGACTTGCGCACCAAACGATGCACGCCGGTTTCAGTCTTGAGCCAGCCGTAGGCGTATTCGCCCTCCACCCGGAACGTGGCCGACTTGATGCCCGCCACGTCGCCGCCGCTCACTTCCATCAACTCGGTCTTCCAGCCGCGGGTTTCGCACCAGCGCAGGTACATGCGCAGCAGGATCTCCGCCCAGTCCTGGGCTTCGGTGCCGCCGGCACCGGCCTGGATGTCCACGAACGCATTGGCCGAGTCCATCTTGCCGGAGAACATGCGGCGGAATTCGAGCTGCTCGACTTCCTTAGCCGTCTTCTCGACGTCCTCGACCACCGAGTCGACGGTCTCGGCGTCGTCTTCCATCTCGGCCAGGTCGATCAGCTCGTTGCCACCCACCAGGTTTTCGGTGAGCGTGCGAATGCCGTTGACCACTTTTTCCAGCGAGGCGCGCTCGCGGCCCAGGGTTTGGGCGTACTCGGGCTTGTTCCAGATATCCGCGCTTTCAAGCTCGCGGTTCACTTCTTCGAGACGTTCGACCTTGGTGTCGAAGTCAAAGATACCCCCGAAGCGAATCCAGCCGACCCTTGAGGTCGGCGATGCGCTGGCGGATGGGATTGAGTTCCATGGCAGTCCGAAGTGGCTTTGGATCGGCCTGCAATGATACCAGCTTGGCGAGTCGCCGCCTTCAGCTTCCCTCGACCTCATCGGCGGTGAAGATTTCGCCTGTGTGCGTCACCCTGCACAAGATGTTGCCCGCCGGAGACTTGATTTGCAGCTCATAGCGGTCGGACTCGATCTGCGTGGCCTGAACCAGTTCCGCTTCCCCGATCGAGTACTGGCTGCCTTCGACGCTGCGCTCCTTGCAGGCCTGCAGCGCCGCTTCCGGGACGTCGTTCGCATCGCTGCTGCCACTGGCGACAGGCACCCATGCAAACGAAGCAACGATGCCTGCCAAGGAACCTACCAGCCACATTCGATACAATTTCATGGGCGCTCCTACGGTAGTGGGCCGAGAGCCGGCGCTCCGGGTTCGGGGCCGGTACGACGCGCCATTTATACTCCTCTACGCGCCCAGGTTCACGGGCGGTCGCACGACACGCCGTTGGCGCCACCGTGTCTCAGGCCGGCAGCCAGTGCCGGACCAGCAGCTGCACGCCGCGGCGGCCGTTCCAGTCATCCAGGTCCAACTGATAGGCGATGTGGATGCGGGCCGGTGGCGGCGCGCCAGTCCAGCCACCGAAATGGATCGCGGACAGGGCCGGGCCGCCTTGCCTGGGCACCAGGCTGAGCTTGAGGTGGCGGTCGCCGATCTGGCGCCATTGCGCCACGCTGAACTCGCCGTCGAACACCGGTTCGGGGAAACCCTGGCCCCAGGGCCCGGCCAAGCGCAGCTGCTCGGCCAAGGGGCGGCCCAGCTCGGATGGCGCCAGCTCGCCGTCGCTGAGCAGTTCCGAGTTGAGCTGTTCCGGCGTCAGCATCGCGGCGACCTGGGCCGCCAGTGCGTCGTGGAAACGCGTCAAGTGCGCTGACGGCAAGGTCAGTCCCGCCGCCATGGCGTGGCCGCCGAAGCGTTCGATCAGGCCAGGGTGGCGAGCATCCACGGCCGCGAGCGCGTCGCGGATGTGCAGGCCGGGAATCGAGCGGGCCGAGCCCTTCAGCAGCCCGCTGCCGGGTTCGGAACACGCGAAGGCGAATACCGGCCGGTGCATGCGGTCCTTGAGCCGCGACGCGACCAGCCCGACCACGCCGGGGTGCCAGGACGGGTCGTGCAGGCACAGTACCGACGGCAGGTCGCCCTCGGCCATCGGCAAGGAGGCGACATGCGCTTCCGCGGCATCCACCATCTGCTGCTGCACGTTCTTGCGATCGCTGTTGATGCGGTCGAGCACGCCGGCCAGCTCCCGCGCCCGCGCCGGCTCATCGCAGAGCAGGCATTCGATGCCCAGGGCCATGTCTTCCAGGCGGCCGGCCGCGTTGAGCCTCGGCGCCAGTCCAAAACCGATGTCGCCGGCGGTCAGCTGAGCGAGATCCCGGCCAGCGAACTCGGCCAAGGCGCGCAAGCCGGGCTGGCAGCGGCCCTGGCGCAGGCGCCGCAGGCCGGCCGAAACCAGCAGGCGGTTGTTGTAGTCCAGCGGCACCAGGTCGGCGACGGTACCAACCGCCACCAGGTCGAGCAGGGACGACAGGTCGGGTTCACCCTCAGAAAAAGCCCCGGCCTCGCGCAGGTGTCGGCGCAGCGCCAGCAGCAGGTAGAACACCACGCCGACGCCGGCCAGCGCCTTGCTGGGGAATCCGTCGCCGTCGACATTCGGATTCACGATGACATCGGCCTGCGGCAAGGTCTCACCCGGCAGGTGGTGGTCGGTGACCAGCACCTGCCAGCCGCGCGCCTTGGCCGCGGCGATGCCGGCGTGGCAAGCGATACCGCTGTCCACGGTCAGCAGCAGGTCGGGAGCCATCGCGACCAGGTGATTGACCAGTGCCGGCGACAGGCCGTAGCCGTGCGTGACGCGGTGCGGCACCTGGTAACCGACATGGCGGGCGCCGAGCAGACGCAAGCCGCGCACGGCGACGGCCGTGCCGGTCGCGCCGTCGCAGTCGAAATCGCCGACCACGACGATATGACGGCCGTCGGCGATTGCGACGGCCAGCAAGGCCGCGGCTTCGCTGATGTGACCCAGCGCTTCGGGCGGCAGGAGTCGCGTCAGCTTCAGCTCGCCGTCCTCGGGGGTGCGTACGCCGCGCGCCGCATAGATTCGCTGCAGTACCGGCGGTACCTCATCAGGCCAGGGGCCGTGCGGAGGAACCTCGCGACGCAGGATGCGGATCGGCGCCGCGTTCACGCCAGGCGGGCCAAGGGCCGGCGCCAGAATCGCCAGCGCTGGCCGCTGCGCAGCGACCAGCGCGCGCCGTCGGCGAAATCCAGCACCAGCTCATCCGTGCCCAACTCGGCCAGGCCAGGCCGCAAGCGCTGCTCTACCGCGTCCCACTGCCGCTGCTGCCGCAGGTCGAACAGCTGCGGGCCCGGCGCATCCGGCGCGAGGCCGGCGAGCTTGGCCAAGGCTAGCAGTTCGGCATCGGTGCTGAGCACGCCGGCCTGCGCGCTGCGCACGTGGTCGGGCAACAAGCCGCCGCCCCAGAAGCACAGGCTGTTCACCATGGGCTTTCCGGCCGCGGCGCGCGCGGCATTCACCGGATGGTGGTGCAGGATCACCTGCGCTTCGTTGAGCAGGGCGCGCCAGCGGCGGCCCTCCGGGCCCGCGGGCAGGTGCGCCAGCAGGTCGTCGCCGAGCACCGCCTCGGGCGGCGAGAAATCGGGCAGCTTGGCTTCGCGCGGCAGCGCCAGGTACCAGCGCGAAGGCGCGGGCGCCGAAATCGGGAAGCCAGCGTCGCCGAACAGCGGCCGCAGCGGCGCCAGCAGCTCCTGCGCCTCCTGCGCGTCCAGGCGCAAGTCGCCGATGGCCATCACCCGCGCGCCGTTCATGTCTGGCCGCACGTGTGCCGGGTCGGCGCGAAGCCACTGGTGCAGGGGCGCGTCGTCGGCGTCAAGCGCCCGCGTGATCGCAGCCATTGGCCAGCCTCGCGGCAGCAGCTGGAAATGGCGCAGCAGCTGTGCACGTTCGCCGGGTTCACAGTCCGGGAGCCGATCCGCACGGGCCAGGGCCGCGCCGACGTCTTGCGCCAAAAGCTGGCCGGCAAAGCGTCGGCGCTCGGGCAGCAGCAGGGTCAGCGCGGGCGGCGTGGCGTCAGGCACCTGGCCGGCCATGTGCGCGCTCAGCCCGGGTAACGGACGGACACGATGTCGTAGTCGCGGTCGCCGGCAGGCGCCTGGATGGTGACCGTGTCGCCTTCGTGCTTGCCGATCAACGCGCGCGACAGCGGCGACGAAATCGAGATCAGGCCCTGCTTGATGTCAGCCTCGAGATCGCCAACGATTTGGTAGGTCACTTCTTCACCGCTGTCCGAATCCGCCAGCTCCACGGTAGCGCCAAACACCACCCGGGTGCCGGCGTTGAGGCTGGCCACGTCGATCAACTGGCAGTGCGACAGCACGAACTCCAGCTCCTGGATGCGGCCTTCGATAAAACCCTGCTGCTCACGGGCCGCATGGTACTCGGCGTTTTCCTTGAGGTCGCCGTGGGCGCACGCCTCGGCGATGGCGGCAATCACCGCCGGTCGCTTCACAGCCTTGAGATGGTCGAGTTCGTCGCGCAGGCGCTGGGCGCCGTTGACGGTGAGGGGTGCAATCATCCGTGCAATTCCTTGTGCAGTTCCTGCAGCGACCACACCCGCGGGTCGTCGCGGGTATCGGACGCGCGGATCAAGGCCAGCGCGCCCGGGATAGTGGTGGAGTAAGTGACGCGGTGCTGCAGGGCTTCGCGCCGGATCGAGAACGAGTCGGCGATGGCCTGCTTGCCTTCGGTGGTGTTGACGATGTAGCAGATCTCGCCGTTCTTGATCAGGTCGACGATGTGCGGCCGGCCTTCAATCACTTTGTTGATTCGCTCGCAGGCCAGGCCTTCGGCCTGCAGGAACTTCGCGGTGCCTTCGGTGGCCACCAGCTTGTAGCCGCGGTTGATCAACTCGTGCGCCACCGGCAGCAGGCGCTGCTTGTCGGGATCACGCACTGAAACAAAGGCTTTTCCAGGCATCGGCGCGCGGATGCTGGCGGCTTCTTCGGCGCGGCCGAAGGCCTCGGCGAAGGTGCGGCCGACGCCCATGACTTCGCCGGTTGAACGCATCTCCGGGCCAAGGATGGGGTCCACGCCCTGGAACTTCGCGAACGGGAATATGGCTTCCTTAACCGCGAAATAGTCCGGCACGATCTCCTTCGTGGCACCCTGCTCGGCCAGGCTCCTGCCGGCCATGCAGCGCGCGGCGATCTTGGCCAGCGGGATGCCAATGGCCTTGGACACGAAGGGTACGGTGCGCGAAGCACGCGGGTTCACTTCGAGCAGGAAGATGGTTTCCTCGCCGGCGCCGTTGGTCTGGATGGCGAATTGGGTGTTCATCAGGCCCACCACTTTCAGCGCGCGCGCCAGTTGGATCACCTGCTCGCGCAGTTTGTCCTGGGTGGCAGCCGACAGCGTGTAAGGCGGCAGCGAGCAGGACGAGTCGCCCGAATGCACGCCCGCTTCCTCGATGTGCTCCATGATGCCGCCGATGAGCACGTTGCCGCCCTGGTCGGCAATAACGTCGACGTCCACTTCCACGGCGTTGTCCAGGAAGCGGTCGAGCAGCACCGGCGAATCGTTCGACACCTGCACCGCCTCGCGGATATAGCGCGACAGGTCGGCGTCCGAATACACCACTTCCATGGCGCGTCCGCCCAGCACGTAGCTCGGGCGCACCACCAGCGGGTAGCCGATCTGGTTGGCCATGGCCAAGGCCTGCTCGGCATTGCGTGCGGTGCGGTTGGGTGGCTGGATCAAGCCGATTTTCTCCACCAGCTGCTGGAAACGCTCGCGGTCTTCGGCCAGATCAATGCTGTCGGGGCTGGTGCCGATGATGGGCTCGCCGGCCGCTTCCAGCGCACGCGACAGCTTCAGCGGGGTCTGGCCGCCGTACTGCACGATCACACCGATGGGCTTCTCAACGTCCACGATCTCCAGCACGTCTTCGAGCGTGACGGGCTCGAAGTACAGGCGGTCAGAGGTGTCGTAGTCGGTGGAGACCGTCTCGGGGTTGCAGTTGACCATGATGGTTTCATAGCCATCCTCGCGCAGCGCCAGCGAGGCGTGCACGCAGCAATAGTCGAACTCGATACCCTGGCCAATGCGGTTGGGACCGCCGCCAAGCACCATGATCTTCTGGCGGTCGGTGGGCGCGGCTTCGCACTCATCCTCGTACGTGGAGTAAAGGTAAGCCGTGGACGTGGCGAACTCCGCAGCGCAGCTGTCCACCCGCTTGTAGACCGGGCGCACGCCAAAGGCGCGACGCAGCGCGCGCACGGCCGACTCGTCGGTGGCGGTGAGCTGGGCCAGGCGCGCATCGGAAAAACCCATGCGCTTGAGCGTGCGCAGGCGCGCGGCGTCCAGGCCAGCCAGGCCCGATGCCGCCACCTCCTTCTCCTCGGCAACGATTTCCTCGATCTGGTCCAGGAACCAGGGATCGATGAAGCTCAAGCCGAACACGTCCTCCACGCTCAAGCCGGCGCGGAATGCCTCCGCCACCTGGAACAGGCGCTCGGGGCCGGGCTCCTTGAGCTCGCGCTTGATCCGCAGCAGGCCGTCTTCGCCCTGCTCGGCGCTGCCGGTGGGGTCGAAGCCGACCTTGCCAATCTCCAGCCCACGCAGCGCCTTCTGCAGCGACTCCTGGAAGGTGCGACCAATCGCCATCACCTCGCCCACCGACTTCATCTGGGTGGTGAGGCGGGCGTCGGCGGCCGGAAACTTCTCGAAAGCGAAGCGCGGGATCTTGGTGACCACGTAATCAATCGACGGCTCGAACGAGGCGGGCGTGGCGCCGCCGGTGATGTCGTTCTTCAGCTCGTCCAGCGTGTAGCCCACGGCGAGCTTCGCCGCGATCTTGGCGATCGGAAAGCCCGTGGCCTTGGAGGCGAGCGCCGAGGAGCGCGACACGCGCGGGTTCATCTCGATGATGACCATGCGCCCGTCGGCCGGGTTGATGCCGAACTGCACGTTCGAGCCGCCCGTCTCCACCCCGATCTCGCGCAGGCACGCGATCGAGGCGTTGCGCATGATCTGGTATTCCTTGTCGGTGAGCGTCTGCGCGGGCGCGACTCCGGCTTCCTTCGAGCCGACGATCGACTACGTGGTGACGAAGGTGCCGCGCTTCGCCTTCGAGAAATTCCCGCAGGCCGACGACCGCCTCACCACCCAGATGAAGAGCGTGGGCGAGGTGATGGCGATCGGCCGGACGTTTCAGGAATCGCTGCAGAAAGCGCTGCGCAGCCTGGAAACCGGCAGCGATGGCTTGAACCCGCGGATGACCGATCTGTCCAGCGAGGAGGCCGTGCTCGAACTCAAGCGGC
>JANNQY010000367.1:0-3409 GCA_031400995.1 Lysobacteraceae bacterium | reverse complement strand
GACCGCGACACCCTGCGTGACCAGGCCGAAACTGACCGCCGCGCCGACCCCACGCGCGCCGCCGTGCCGGTGTATCTGGGCGACAAAATCGAAATTGCCAACAGCGCGCTTTCCCCCGACGGCCGCTGGCTGCTGGTGGTGACCGGCGAAAAGGGCGCGGAGACCGGACGCGCCGGCAAGATGCCCAAATACGTCACCGAATCGGGCTACGAAGAAGTCGAGGACGTGCGCGTGCGGGTGGGCCGCAACCCGCCGCACGGCCAACAGCTGAAGCTCGTGGACCTGCGCGACGGCAGCGTGCGCGATCTCGCGCTCACCGCGCTGCCGGGCATCAACAGCGACCCGTTGGCCGCCCTGCGCAAGGCCGCCAAGCTCGATCCGCTGGAAGGCCCGCGCCCCGTGCGCATCGACACCCTGGCCTGGAGCGCCGACGGCAGCAACGTGGCGCTGATGGCGCGTGCGGTGGACAACAAGGACCGCTGGATCGCCACCGTGGATCTTGCGCAGGGCGCGCTGCGGCCCGCGCACCGGCTCACCGACCCGGCCTGGATCAACTGGAACTTCAACGAATTCGGCTGGCTGCCCGACAACCGCACGCTCTGGTATTTGTCAGAAGAAACCGGCTATTCGCATCTGTACACCGTGGTGCCCGGCGGCCGCGCCACCGCGCTGACGCGCGGCAACTGGGAGGCGTCGTCGCCGCAGTGGACGCCCGATGGCCAGACGGCGTTCTTCGTCTGCAACCGCGCGCGGCCCGGCGACTATGAAGTGTGCGCAGTGCCGCGCGACGGCAGCGAAGTGCGCGAAGTGACGGCGCTCGATGGCGTGGAGGATTTCGCGCTCTCGCCCGACGCCAGCCAGGTGCTGCTGCGCTGGTCGGCGCACCACACGCCGCCGCAGGTGGCGGTGGTGTCCAGCGCGGGCGGTGAAGCGCGCCTGCTCACCGACACCCGGACCGCCGAGTTCAAGGCCCGCACTTGGCTGGCGCCGCAAACCGTGAAAGTGCCGTCCAGCCACGGCGCCGACGATATCTGGGCCAAGCTCTACCGCCCCGCGGTACTTGAGCCGGGGAAGAAGTACCCGGTGGTGATGTTCGTGCACGGCGCCGGCTACCTGCAGAACGTCAGCGACCGCTACCCGGCCTATTTCCGCGAACAGATGTTCCACCAGCTGCTGGTGGAGCGCGGCTACCTCGTGCTGGACATGGACTACCGCGCCTCGGAGGGCTACGGCCGCGACTGGCGCACGGCCATCTACCGGCAGATGGGCCATCCGGAGCTGGAGGATTACCTGGACGGCGTCGAATTCATGGTCGCCGGGCACCAGGGCGACCGCGCCAACGTGGGCATCTACGGCGGCAGCTACGGCGGCTTCATGAGCTTCATGGCGCTGTTCCGCGCACCGGACACCTTCAAAGCCGGCGCCGCGCTGCGGCCGGTGACCGACTGGACCAGCTACAACCACGAGTACACGTCCAACATCCTCAATACGCCCCAGCTCGACCCCGAGGCCTACGCCAAGTCCTCGCCCATCGAGTACGCCCAGCACCTGCGCGGCCACCTGCTGATCAGCCACGGCATGATCGACGACAACGTGTTCTACCAGGACTCGGTGCGGCTGGCGCAGCGGATGATCGAGCTGAAGAAGGACCACTGGGAGCTGGCCAGCTACCCGCTGGAGCGGCACGCCTACCAGCACCCGGAAAGCTGGTACGACCAGTACCGCCGCATCCTGCAGCTGTTCGAGGAAAGCCTGAAGCCCTAAGCCGGCTAGGCGGCGGAGGGCGCGAACACGCCCTCCAGTTCCACGTCCAGCTCGCGGCGGCAGATGTCGCCGCGCAGGTAGCTGATGCGTTCGGCGGGAATGCCACTGGCGGCCATCACCGCCTGCGCGCTGGCCAGGTCTTCGGGCCGGCGCAAGTAGACGCGCAGCGCTTCGCAGCCTTCAGGACGGAACGCGCGGCCGCATTTCTCGGCCGCCTGCGCCATCAAGGCGTCGAGGTTGCGCAGGCTCTCGCGCAGCTGCTCGGCCACGTCGCCCACGTGCTGCGAGACGTGGCCGACGATGCTGGCCGTGCCCGAGACCAGCAGCCGCGGCGCTGGGCCGTCGGCATCCAGCACCGCGCCGCGCGAGAAGCCCGGCGCCACCGGCCCGTGTTCGCGCGGGTACTGCCAGGCGGGGGTTTGCCGCGGGTTTTCCAGCGCCAGCGCCGGCGCGCGCGAACACAGCGCCACCACCTGCAGGCGGCCGGGCTCGGCGTGGGTGCCAATGGCGGTGGCCGCCGGCGGCGGATCGTTGAACATGCCGTCCACGGCGCGCGCACGGCCCACGCAAAAGCGCCGGTAGCGCTCCTGGTCACCGTCGCCGCGGTTGATGGCCGCGAAGTAGTTCCATAGGCGCAGCAGGTAAGGATGGTCCGAAGGCCGTACGGCCACCAGCAAGCGCTCGTAGGCGCAGGCGGCCGCGCTTTCAATGTCGCCGTCGGTTTCTTCCACCGCCATTTCCAGCGCATGAAACACCGTCAGCCCCGTGGCGGCTAACTGCCCCGTAACCGCGCAGGTGGCTCCAATGATGATCTCGCCGTCAGAGGTTTGCGCTCGTGCAGGCAGCGTCAATGCGAACACGAACGCGATGGCGACACTTAAAGCAGCCATAAAACGTCTCATCGCATCGTCCGTAATTCGGTTTTCAAAACTTTGCCATTGGCATTGCGCGGTAGGGCAGGGACCACTTGAATGTCTTTGGGAATTTTGTAGGCCGACAGCTTGCCCTCACAGAATTGGATAAGTCCATCGGTGTTGAGTGTTTGCTCGGGTTTCAAAATCACAAATGCCTTCAACCGCTCGCCCCATTTTTCATCAGCGATCCCCACCACCGCAACATCAGCAAAGGCGGGGTGGTTCAACAAAACTACTTCGATCTCGCGCGGGTAAATATTGACGCCGCCCGAAATCACCATGTCCTTCTTACGATCAACAATATAGATGAATCCTTCCACGTCGCGCTTGGCGATATCGCCGACCGACACCCAGCCATCCTTAAACGTCTCAGCGGTGTCTTTGGGTCGGTTCCAATATCCGTTGAAAAGGTACGGCGACAGGCTGAGTAGTTCGCCGGGCACGTCGGGCGGACATTCGGTGCCATGTTCGTCAACAATTTTGACCAGCGTACTGAGGAACGGTGTACCCACGCACTGCTGTTTGCGCAGTTGATCGGATGGGCGCAAATTTGTCACCACGCCGCCTTCCGTCGAGCCATAAGTTTCGTGCAGTTTGCCCTCACCGAAATAGTCAACGATCTTGTGTTTCATGGCTTGGGGCAGGGGGGCAGCGTTGGAAATGATGGTGCGAATCTGCACGCTCTTACATTCATCCAAAATGCTCGGATCAAGACTGAACAGTTGATGAAA
>JANNQY010000366.1:0-4293 GCA_031400995.1 Lysobacteraceae bacterium | reverse complement strand
CTCGGTGCGGCGGGCGTCGGCGTACTCCTCGCGCAGGTTGCGCAGCTCGGTGCGGATCACCTCGAGCAGCACTTCCGGGTTTTCCAGGATCTCGATCAGGCCGCGGATGGTTTCCAGCAGCAGCTTGTATTCGTCGGTGAGCTTTTCCTGCTCCAGCCCGGTGAGGCGGTTCAGGCGCATCTCCAGGATTTCCTTGGCCTGGACCTCGGACAGGCGATAGCCGCCGTCACCAAGGCCAAACTCCAGGGTCAGGCCCTCTGGGCGCGAAGCCTGGGCACCGGCGGCGCCAAGCAAGGCACGGACCAGGCCGGGGTCCCAAGTGCGGGCCAGCAGGCGGTCCTTGGCCTCGGCCGGATTGGGCGAGGTCTTGATCAGCTCGATCATCTCGTCGATGTTGGCCAAAGCCACCGTGAGGCCTTCGAGGATATGGGCGCGGGCGCGGGCCTTGCGCAGCTCGAAGATGGTGCGGCGGGTCACCACTTCACGACGGTGGCGGATGAAAGCCTCGAGCATCTGCTTGAGGTTGAGGATCTGCGGGCGGCCGTCCACCAGCGCCACCATGTTGATGCCGAACACCGACTCCATCTGCGTCTGCAAATACAGGTTATTGAGCAGCACCTCGGCCGAGTCGGCGCGCTTTACCTCGATGTAGATGCGCATGCCGTCCTTGTCGGACTCGTCGCGCAGCTCGCTGATGCCTTCGATCTTCTTTTCCTTCACCAGCTCGGCGATCTTTTCGATCAGCCGGGCCTTGTTCACCTGGTAGGGCAGTTTGGTGACGATGATGGCCTCGCGGCCAGTGTCCTCGTTCACCTCGACGTTGGCCTTGGCACGCACGCGCAGGCGGCCGCGGCCGGTGTGGTAGGCGGCATGGATGCCGGCGGCGCCGTTGATGATGCCGGCGGTGGGGAAATCCGGGCCCGGCACGTACTGCATCAAATCACCCACGGTGGCCGTGGGGTCGTTGATGAGGGCGATGGTGGCGTCGATCACTTCGCCCAGGTTGTGCGGCGGGATGTTGGTGGCCATGCCCACGGCGATGCCGGCCGAGCCATTGACCAGCAGGTTGGGAAAGCGCGACGGCAGCACCATCGGCTCCTGCTCTTTCTCGTCGTAGTTGGGCTGGAAATCGACCGTGTCTTTGTCGATGTCGGCCATCAGCTCGTGCGCCAGGCGCGACATGCGCGCCTCGGTGTAGCGCATGGCGGCGGCGGAGTCGCCGTCCACCGAGCCGAAGTTGCCCTGGCCGTCCACCAGCAGGTAGCGCAGCGAGAACGGCTGCGCCATGCGCACCAGGGTGTCGTACACCGACTGGTCGCCGTGCGGGTGGAACTTGCCGATCACGTCGCCGACGATTCGCGCCGACTTGAAATAGGGCTTGTTGCTGTGGGCACCCAGCTCGTTCATGGCGAACAGGACGCGGCGGTGCACGGGCTTGAGGCCGTCGCGGACATCCGGGAGGGCGCGGCCGACGATCACGCTCATGGCGTAAGCGAGGTAGCTCTTGCGCATCTCGTCTTCGAGGTTGACCGGGATGATTTCCTTAGCGAGATCTGCCATGCGCTGTCCGTTTTTCCTGTTTTTCCGGCCCGGCCCGCGGCCCGATTTGGGTTGCCTCGCCGCCGGGAATTCCAGGGCGATCCACAAGCCGCAAAGGATACCACGGCAGCCCGTCAAAAGCCCTGTTTATGGGCCTCAATCACCCTGCGTTGCAGGGTCGGAAAACAGCTCGAAAAATCGCCAGTTCGCCGCCGGCTCAGGGCGGCGGCACTGAGGCGAAAACAGCACGCATCGCCTCGGCATCCGGCCGGAGCACGACGCCCTTCTCGGTGACGAGGACATCGATCAGCGCCGCCGGGGTAACGTCGAATACCGGGTTCCAAGCCTCCACGCCCTCGGCGACGGTGCGAGTGCCGGCCACCGACAGCAATTCGGCCGAATCGCGCATTTCAATCTCGATGTCGTCGCCGTGCGCGGTGGCCATGTCCACCGTGGACGAGGGCGCCACCACCATCACTTTCACCCCGTGTTGGCGCGCAACGATGGCATGCGAATAGGTGCCGATCTTGTTGGCGGTGTCGCCGTTGGCGCAGATGCGGTCGGCACCGACCACCAGCCACTGCACGGCGCCGGTCTTCATCAGGTGCGCGGCGGCGCCGTCGGCAATCAAAGTGGCCGGGATACCGTCCTGCAGCAGTTCCCAAACGGTGAGCCGCGCGCCCTGCAGCCAGGGGCGGGTTTCGCTGGCATAGACGCGGCCGATGCGGCCCTGGGCCACGCCGGCACGAATCACACCCAACGCAGTGCCGAAGCCAGCGGTGGCCAGCGAGCCGGTGTTGCAGTGGGTCAGCACGCCGCTGCCTGGAGCCATCAGCGCGGCGCCCAGCGCGCCCATGTGGCGGTTGGCAGCCAGGTCCTCGGTTTCAATAGCGCTGGCCTCGCGCTCCAGCACGGCCAGCCAGTCGGCGCCGGCGGCGCGCAGGGTGCGGCGCAGGCGATCAAGCGCCCACATCAGGTTCACTGCCGTGGGGCGCGCGGCCTGCAGGCGGTCGAGTTCAGGGGCCAGCAGCGCCAGTGCCTGCGCGCCATCGACCGCGACGATGCGCTGCCCGGCAAGCACGGCGCCCCAGGCCGCGGCGATGCCAATGGCGGGCGCACCGCGCACCACCAGCAGGCGGATGGCTTCGGCGACGGCGTCGCTGTCGCGGCAGGTGAGGTACTCGGCCACGAACGGCAGTTTGCGCTGGTCCAACAGGGCCAAATGGTCGCCCTGCCAGCGGATGGGGCGGATACGGTCGTAGTGGTCGAAGTCCATGCGCGGCCCCAGATGCAATGCGCCCAGTTTACCCAACCCGCTGCCGCGTTATGCTCCGCCCATGAGCACACGCCCCCGCCGCGCCGCCGCGCGCAAGACCATCGCCCTGGATGCCGGCATCGAGCCCCTGCTGCACGCCGCCTGCGTCAAGGCGGGCGCCGGCGCGGCCCTGCAGGTAGGGCTGGAACGACTGCCGCTGCTCAAGCCCTTCCTGCCGGCGCGCCTCCGCCGCGCCGGCAGCAGTGAATCGGCCGAAGACATCCAGCGCAAGCTGGTCGCCACCATCTATCGCCACTACAAGCTCAAGCCCGCCGGTTGGGAAGTGGAAGGCGTGCTGGCCGTGGCGCAAACGCAGGCGGTGCTCAGCCCGCTGGCCACGCGCGAGGGCCTGCGCAGCCTGCTGCGCGGCTGGCTGCCGGCGGTGGTGAGCGCGCCGCTGATGCGCTACACGCCGCTGGAACCGCTGGTTACCGCCACCGTGCGTGCCGTCGCCGCCACTTGGGCTGCCGGCCGCTACGCCGACAGCGTGTGCCGGCTGCGCAAGGCCGGCGCCGATTGGCTGCCGGCGCCGTTGGCGGGCGCTTTGAACCTGGCGCCCTCCACGCTCAAAGCCTGGAGCGCGGAAGCGCTGGCGCTGGCGATGCCGCCATTGAAGCTGGCCAGCGCGCTGGGGCGCCAGCTGAGCAGCGTGATGGCTGCGCCGAAACCCCCGCCCAAGTCCAAGCCTGCGCGCAAAGCCGCAGCGCGCAAGAAATAACTCACTCTGACGCCGTTCCGCGGGGGTTAGGCGCGGTCGAAGGGGAAGGCCAGGACGTCGGCGATTTTGTCGGTGGCCAGGAGGGCCATCAGCAGGCGGTCGATGCCGAGTGCGACGCCAGCGCAGGCGGGGAGTTTGGCCAGGCTGGCGAGCAGGCGCTCGTCCACCGGAGGCGCGGCGGCATTGCGCTCGCGGCGGCGCGCCAGGTCGGCGTCGAAGCGGCGGCGCTGTTCGGTAGCGTCGGTGAGCTCATGGTAGCCGTTGGCGATTTCCAGCGGACCGAGGAAGGCCTCGAAGCGTTCGGCAACGGGTGGCTCGCCGGCGCGCAACTTGGCCAGCGCGCACTGGCTGGCCGGGTAGTCGTACACCAGCACGATGCGGTTGCTGGCCAGCGTGGGCTGGATCAGGTGGGTCATCAGCAGGTCCAGCCAATCGTCGCGGTTTAGCCCCTGCGGGTCTATCCCGTACACCGACAGCGGCGCGCGCAGGACGTCTTCCTGGGCGCTGAACGGATCGAATCCGAAATGATCCTGGTAGAGCTGGCGAAAGCTCACGTCGCGCACTGAAGCGCGGCGGCCGGTCAGGGCCAGCGCGGCCTGGATCAGCTCCGCGGTCTCGTCCATCAGCCGGTGGTGGTCCCAGCCCACCCGATACCATTCCAGCATCGTGAACTCGGGATTGTGGCGCTTGCCGGCCTCGCCGTTGCGAAACACCCGGCCCA
>JANNQY010000365.1:0-2186 GCA_031400995.1 Lysobacteraceae bacterium | reverse complement strand
GGCGCTGCGCGGCTTCCTCGCGGGCCAGGCTCTGCAGGCTCAGGCGGTCGGCCTCGCGGCGGGCTTGCTCGGCCTCGCGGCGGCTGGATTCGATCATGATCTGGTCGCGCTCGCGGTCCAGCTGGTCGGCCTGTGAGGCCAGCAGTTCGGTTTCTGCCGCCACGCGGGCCGAATCGATGCGGATGCCGGCCAGGGCAAGGCGCAACCCGCGGTCGCGGCGCTTGGCGTCGCGTGCGGACACCACGGCTTGGCGGGCATACAGTCGTTCCACGCCGGCCAAGTCGGCCAGCGAAGGGTCGGTTTCCAACTGCTGCAGCTTGGCCTGCAGTTGGGCGACGGCCTGTTCGTGGTCCAGCGGTTCCGACTGCGCAAGGGCGGGAGCCGGCATGACCAGGGCGAGGGCGAGCAAGACGGCAAGATACCGAGCCATCAGCCTTGCTCTCCGCCCATCAGCAGCCTGCGGCGCAGGTCAGCGTTGCGGGCGGCCTTGCTTTCCACGTCGGCGCGGGCGGTGTCCAGTTCGGCCCGCGACCGGGCCAGGTCGGCCAGGGCGTGCGCGGTTTCGGCCAGGGCCTGGGCATCGCGGTACTTGCGCTTGGCCAGCGCGGCCTGTGCCGCCCCCAACTGCTGCCGTGCGCGGATCAGCACTTCCCCGGCCTCCCCGCGCGGCTCGGCGCGCTGCGCTGCGGCAACGGCCAGTTCGGCCGCGGCGATTTCGGCGTCGGGGGGTGGAGCGGCGGCACTTTGCGACGCCGTCAGCAACAGCGCCAGTGCGAGATGGATTTTTAGCGAGGATAATGTCATAAGGCGAACTCGCGGTTGGGCAGTGTGGCGCGACGCATTGTAGCCGGCCCGGCCCACCCAACGGACGTACAGACCGGGAAATCCAAGGATAAACGCATGGACATTGGCTATTTCCTGAAGCTGATGACGGAGAAAAACGCGTCGGACATGTTCCTCACCACCGGCGCCCCCGTCTATATCAAGGTTGAAGGCAAGCTCTACCCCTTGGGCAACACTGGCCTCCCGGCCGGCATGGTCAAGAAGATCGCGTACTCGCTGATGGACGAGGGCCAGGTGCCCGCATTCGAGCGCGACCTGGAATACAACATGGCCATCGCCGTGAAGGACACCGGCCGCTTCCGCGTGAACGTGTTCAAGCAGCGCGGCGAAGTAGGCATGGTCATCCGCGCCATCAAGTCCGAGATCCCCAGCATCGACCAGCTCAAGCTGCCGGCCGTGCTCAAGGACATCGTGATGGAGCAGCGCGGCCTGGTGCTGGTGGTGGGCTCCACCGGTTCGGGCAAGTCCACCACGCTGGCGGCCATGATCGACCACCGCAACGCCAACAACACCGGGCACATCCTCACCATCGAGGACCCCATCGAGTTCCTGCACCGGCACAAGAAGTCCATCGTCAACCAGCGCGAGGTGGGCCTGGATACCCATGCCTTCCACAACGCGCTCAAGAACGCCATGCGCGAAGCGCCGGACGTGATCCTGATCGGCGAGATCCTGGACGCGGTGACCATGGAGTCGGCCATCGCCTTCGCCGAAACCGGCCACCTGTGCATGGCCACCCTGCACTCCAACAACGCCGACCAGACCCTGGACCGCATCCTCAACTTCTTCCCGGAAAACGCCCACAAGAACGTGCTGATGAACCTGTCCTTGAACCTCAAGGCCATCATCAGCCAGCGTTTGGTGGTGGGCAAAGACGGCAAGCGGCTGCCGGCGGCCGAGATCCTGATCAACACGCCGATGATCCGTGACCTCATCCGCCGCGGCGAGGTGCATCCTTCACGCGCTTCCCATCGCGCGCCAGTATCGTGTGAGATACGATGCCGTAGGCTTCTCGCACCACTAGGCGCCACGTCGCGAGGTCCGTGACGCTGCTGGCGCGTGCGTCGATGTAGGCATCGCCTGGCGCGTGCCCATTCGCCACACTGGCGTAAGGAGCGTTCAGCACATCGTCGGGGTGTGCGACAGGGTGCTTGCCCAGGAAGGCGCGCGAAGCGACGAGCACGTGGCGGTACGTGGTGAGCTTCCGCCCGACGTAGTCGGCGCGCACCAGATCTCCGATGCGGATCGCCACGTCGATGCCGTCCGCGGCGAGGTCGACGCGCCGCTCCGAGGTAAGCACGTCGATCTTCACCTCGGGGTGCGCCCGTCGAAAGTCGGCGAGG
>JANNQY010000364.1:0-1557 GCA_031400995.1 Lysobacteraceae bacterium | reverse complement strand
CGGCAACGGGTCGCGTGGGGTCACTCACCCACGCGCTCCACGAGCCGGCGTAGATTCGCGCACCGGGCAGGCCGGCGTGCTCCATCGCCAGCAAGTTATGGCAGGCCGTGACACCCGACCCGCAGCTGAGAACCACCTGTGACGACGCCCGTCCGTGCAACAGCGGCTCGAACTCGGCGCGCAGCGCCGCTGCGGGACGGAACACGCCCGCGTCCAGATTACTGGCGTAGGGACGATTCACCGCGCCAGGAATGTGCCCGGCCGCGGTATCAATCGGCTCCACTTCGCCGGCAAAGCGCTCGGGCGCGCGGGCATCAATCAAGCGGCCGGGCGATGCCGGCAGCTGCGCCAACAGCTCGTCGGTAGTGGCTATTGCGCTGGCGTCAAACTCGCCGGTGTAGTGGCCCGCTGCGATAACCGGCACGTTGGATTCCATCGGCAGGCCCAGCGCCTGCCAGCGCTGCACGCCGCCATCCAGCACTGCGACGCGGCGATGGCCGAGCAGGCGCAGCAGCCACCAGAAGCGCGCCGCGGCCATGGCGCCGTCGCCGGCGTCGTAGGCCACCACCTGCGTTTCTGGCGTCACGCCCAGGCGCGCGAGCGCACGGCAGAAATCCGCCGCCTCGGGCAGCGGATGGCGTCCGTGCGCGGCGGACTTGCGGTGATCCGAAAGGTCCCGGTCCAGGTGCGCATGCCCGGCGCCGGGCAAGTGCGCTTGTCGCCACGCGCGTTCGCCGGCATCCGCATCGCCGCCGGCCAACACATGCCGACAGTCCACCAGGCACAGGCCGTCGCGGCCAAGCGCAGCGGCCAACTCGGGTGCGGAAACCAGCGTGCGCCAATCCATCAGGCCTGCTCCAGCCGGTGGCGGAAGTTCACCAGCATCGAAGCGGTAGCGCCCCAGATGCGATGCTCCTGATAACGATACTCCAGCAACCGGCGGCGACGGCCCTGCCAGTCCACTTCCAGTTCGTGGACATTGGCCGCGTCGAGCAGGAATTCCAGCGGCACTTCGAACGACTCCGCCACCTCCGAAGGATCCAGACGCGGCACGTAGCTGCCGCAAACCTGCGCCACCACCGGGAACACGTGGAAACCGGTGATGGTGACGAACGGATCCAGATAGCCCAGCGGCGAAGCCAGGGCGGCAGACAGGCCCACTTCCTCCTGCGCCTCGCGCAGCGCGGCGGCCACCGGATCGCTGTCATCGGCCTCCACCCGGCCGCCGGGAAAACTCACTTGGCCCGCGTGATCGCGCAGCGCTTGGCTACGCACGGTCAACAGGACGCGCGGACCATCGGCGCGTTCAACAAGCGCGATCAGGACCGCAGCGGGCCGCAGCGGTTTGTCCGCGGGCAGCAGGTCGGCTAGTTCGTGGTGGTTCCATCCTAGCCCGGCGGGCGCCTGGGCCAAGGAGTGCAGCGCGCGCGGCAGGCGTTCGAACGGGTCGAACGATGCGGTCACACCCGCTGGGCCTGGCGCTTGGGCAGCACCACTTCCATCAGGTGCAGGCGTTCGTCGTCGTCCATTTGGAGCCAATGGGCGATTTCGATGGGG
>JANNQY010000363.1:0-3924 GCA_031400995.1 Lysobacteraceae bacterium | reverse complement strand
TGAAGTCCCTCCTACAGGGGAAGTCAGGGGGGCTGCGGCACGTCGCAGTGGAAATCATCGGTGCCCACGGCGCGGCACTGCGGCGGGAAGCCGTTGCGCTGCCAGTAGGCCAGGACGCCCTTCTGCTTCACCGCTCGCTTGTGGCCCGGCGAATTGAACCAGCCGGGCACGGCCCAATCCCAGATCACCGACTCGTCGCTGGCGGGGTCTATGCGCAGCGGCACCTGGTCGAAGTCGCCCAACCACAGATAGAGGTAGGCGATGCCCACGCCCTGGGCGAACGGCAGCTCCGGGTCTGCGGCATGACGCTCGACCAGGCCCTGGGCCTGCTCCGGCGTCACGCCGCCGTTGGCAATGGCATCCACCACCGCCATCGCCAGCGCCGGCGGCGTCTGCATCTGGTTGAGCAGCAGCAGCGCCGCCGTGCGGTCGCCGCGTCTTGCCAGGTAAGGCACGAAGCTCGCCGACCGGTTGGTCACGAAACCGCCCGGCAAGCCGCTGTTGAACAGCTCGATCGCCTCGGCGGTCTTGCCGGCATGCATGCGCGTAGCGGCCAGCCAGCGCGTGCAGTTCCGGTAGGCCGGGTCCAGCGCCAGGCAAGCCTGCTGGTCGGCGGCGGCCTTGTCGAAGTAGCCCAGCTGCATCCAGGACACGCTGCGCCAGAGGTAGGCCGTGGCGTTCTTCGGGTCGGCCGCGATCGCCTTGTCCACCAGCTCCAGCGCCTTGGCCCAGTCCACCGGCCAGCTACGCTGTCTCTGCATGCTCAGCGCCGCCCACGGCATGGACAGGCCCGGGTCCAGCGCCAGCGCGCGCTCGGCCGCCAGCTTGGAAAGCGCCGTGTAGTCGCGATCGCGAATGCCCCAGCCTTCGGCCACGGCCGCCACTGCGGCCAGCCCCTCCCAGCCGCGGGCGAAGTCCGGGTCCAGCTCCACCACGCGCTCGAACAACTTCACGCTCTGCGCCAGGTTGCTGCGAGCAATGAACAGCTCGCGCGCCTCCAGATAAAGCTCGTAGGCCGTGAGATTCTGGGTGTCGGCCTCCACCTTTACCGCGGCCACCTCGCCGGCCGCGGCCGGCAGCTCGCCGCGCAGCGCGTTGACGATGGCGTTGGCGATCTCGTCCTGGATGGCGAAGATGTCGGTGAGGTCGCGATCGTAGGTTTCCGACCACAGATGGCGGTCGTTAACGGCATCGATCAGCTGCGCGGTGATACGCACACGGTTGCCGGACTTGCGCACGCTGCCTTCCAGCAGATGGCTCACCTGCAGCTCGCCGGCGATGGCGCGCGAGCCCAGGTCGCTGCCCTTGAACGCAAACGACGACGTGCGCGACGCAACCTGCAGGCCGTCCACGCGCACCAGCACGTTGAGCAGCTCCTCGGTGATGCCGTCGGAGAAGAAGGCGTTGTCCTCGTCCGCGCTCATGTTCACGAAGGGGAGCACGGCGATGGAATTGGCGGCCGGTGCGGGCGGAGCCGCTGGGGTGACGGCCGGCGCGGCGGTGGGCGCGCCCGCGCTGGATGCGGGCGCCGATGCCTCCGCGCCCACCGGCGCAACCGCCGACTCAACGCTGCGCGGCCAGTAACGGTCCGCCGCCACCAGCGCGACCACGGCCAGCAATCCGCCCAGGATCAGCCGGTCCATGCGCTGCCCGGTGTGCGCAGCGATGGAGGCACCCTGCGGCACGTCACCGTCGCGCTTGAGCCCATCGGGCGTGAGCTCGAACAGCCACGACACCACCAGCGCCGGCACGAAGCCGATGGCCAGCAGCAGCACCAGCGCCCGCGGCACCCATTCCGGCGCGCCGAACAGGGGCAGCAGGGTTCCGGCCACCTGCACTACCAGCCAAGCACCCACCAAATACAGGCCGGCTACGCGGATGACGTTGCGACGCTTGAGCTCGGCGATGAAGTTCATGGGCTCTCCCCGCCGCAGACTTTGGAAAAATGAGGGTCGCGAGTGCCCATCTTCTTGACCAAGGCGACGAAGCGTGGCTCGCAGCGTATCGGATCCATCGCCGGCAGCATGATCGACCAATCGGCGGTGCTGCCGACCTGGTTGGCGAACCGCTCCAGGTAGTCCAGGGCGATGTCGCGCTCGCCAAGCATTACCAACAAGGGGACAAGGTGGAAGTCCTCGAGGCTGTTGCCGCTGTCGGGGTCAAGCCTGCTGTTGAACCGCAGGTTCGAATAGCGAGCCGCCAAGGCCGTCTTGTCGCCTTTCCCGGCCAGCGCTTGCACCAGCTCCCGGCCTTGGCCGGCGGCGCTCGGGTTGGCGATCGCGGCCTGGCGAGCGAACAACGCCTCGGCACCCTCCAGGTTGCCCAAGGAAAGCTCGGCCATGGCGATGTCCTCCATGCAGGGCTCATAGTCGGGGTCGAACTCGAACACCTGCTGGCAGCGGGCCTTGGCCTCTTCGTCCCGGCCCAGCGTGCGCAGGGCGAACGAGTGGTTCTGGGCCAGCGCGCGCGAACGCGGATCCAGCGCCGAAGCCTGCTCAAGCGACGCCAGGCCATTGGCCAGGTCGCCACTGTTCATCAGGCTGGTGCCTCGCCATTGGTGGGCCGTTGCAAACGAGGGACGCAGGGCAATGGCGCGGCGAAGGAGCGCGTCGGCGGAGCCCCTTCTGCCTTCTACGGCCGCAACCTGCCCCAGGGCCGCGTAGATCTCGGGAAGCCCAGGATCCAGCACCAAGGCGCGTTCCGCGAAATCGCGCGCCCGCGCCAAGGTTTCCGCATAGGGCATGCGGTTGCTGTAGCCACCAATGACGGCATACGCCAAGGCTTGTCCGGCATACGCCTGGGCAAAGCCGGGATCCAGCGCCGTCGCCTGCTCGAAGGCGGCAATGGCATCCCATAGCGCCTGCTCGCGCCGGGTGTGCCAGAGCGTCATGCCCTGCAAGTAGAGATCGTAGGCCTCCAGGTTCTGGGTGCCGGAACCCTCTTTGCGCGGCCCGTCCAGGCCGCCGATCTTGAGCTGCAGGGTCTGGCCGATGGCCTGGGCGATCTCATCCTGGACGGCGAAGATATCGGTCAGGTCGCGGTCGTAGGTTTCCGACCACACATGGAAGCCATTGCTGGCGTCGATCAGCTGCGCGGTGATCCGGACCTTGTCGCCCTGCTTGCGCACGCTGCCCTCGAGCACCATCCGCACATTCAACTGCTCGGCGATTTCCGGCACTTCAAGCGACTTTCCCTTGAAAGAAAACGAGGACGTGCGCGCCGCCACCTGCAGCTCCGGCGTGCCCGCCAGCACGTTCAATATCTCTTCGCTGATGCCGTCGGAGAAATACTCATTGGCCGGATCACCCGACATGTTGGTGAACGGCAGCACCGCGATGGAGCGCGCATCGATCCGGTTCTTTTCGGCGTCCAGGGTGGCCACGGCCTGGGCCAGCGCCGTGTCCGTGGTGGCCGCGACCAGGCTGGCTTCGCGCTTTGGCGCCAGGATGAACTTGTCAAAGGCGAAGAAGGCCAGCGCAAAGGCGAGCAGGAAGAGGAACAGCCGCTCCATCCTCAGGGCCGTCTGCGGCGCGATGGACTGTTCCTGCGGAACATCCGCATCGCGCTTCAGGCCGCTGGGCGTCAGTTCAAACGCCCAGGCGAAACCCAGCGCAGGAACAAACCCCGCGGCCATGATGCCGACCAGGGTTTTCATCACCCATTCCGGCGCACCAAAGACGGGCAATAGCGTGGCTGCCACTTGGGTCAGCAGCCACGCAGCCACCAGGTACAGCCCGGCCATTCGAAAGACATTGCGGCGTCTAAGCTCGGTGATAAAACTCACGCAGGGGCCCCCGGCAGCCAGTAGCCGTCGGGCGACGGCGCTACAAGGCTACACGCCTTCCGGGCCAGCCGAGGGACAGGCGACGCCCGCCCGCCCCTGCAAACCTCAGCGTGCGGCCAGCGGCGCAGGCGGCGCCGCCG
>JANNQY010000362.1:0-3522 GCA_031400995.1 Lysobacteraceae bacterium | reverse complement strand
GCCGCAGGTGGCGCTGGTGAACAACATCATGCCCGCGCATATCGAGCGCCTGGGCAGCCTGTTGGGCATCGCCGAAACCAAAGGTGCCATCTATGAAGCACTGCCCGATGACGGCGTGGCGGTGGTGAACGCCGACGACGCTTTCGCGCCGTGGTTCATGCAGCGCATCGGCGCCCGCCGCACGCTGCGCTTTGGCCTCGAGAACGACGCCGACGTGCGCGCCAGCGGCCTGCTCGCCACCGCGGACGGCACCCGCTTCCGGCTGCACACGCCGGCCGGCGATGCCGATGTGCAGCTGCCGCTTCCCGGCCGCCACAGCGTGATGAACGCGCTGGCCGCGTCGGCGCTGGCGCTGGGCGCGGGCGCTTCGCTGGACAACGTGCTGGCCGGCCTTGCCGACGCGCAGCCCGTGCCGGGACGCCAGGTGCCGCATACGTTGCGCAGCGGCGCGGTTCTGGTGGACGACAGCTACAACGCCAACCCCGGCTCGGTATCGGCGGCGATTGCCGCACTGGTGCAAGCGGGCGGCGAATCCTGGCTAGTGCTGGGCGACATGAAAGAGCTGGGCGAGGGCGGCGCCCTGCTGCACGCCGAGGTCGGCGCGCAGGCGCGCCGCGCCGGCATCGCGCGGCTGTGGACGGTGGGCGCGCTCAGCGCCGAAGCCAGCCGCGCCTTCGGCGACGGCGCCCGTCATTTCGAAACGCAGGCGGCGCTGGTGGCCGCGCTCGCAACGGCGCTGCAGCAAGGTGCATCCGGCCTGCGCTGCGTGGTGAAGGGCTCACGCTCCAGCGCGATGGATAAAGTGCTGGCCGCGCTGCTGGCCGCCGACCGGCAGGGAGACGCCGAACATGCTGCTTGAACTGGCCCGCTGGATGACCGAAATGGGCTGGTTCCCGCCCCTGTTCGGCTACATCACGTTCCGGGCCATCCTGGGTGCGCTGACGGCGCTGCTGCTGTCGCTGTGGCTGGGCCCGTACGTGATCGCGCGGCTGGCGCGGCTCAAGGGCGGCCAGCCCATCCGCAGCGACGGACCGCAGTCGCATTTCGCCAAAGCCGGCACGCCCACCATGGGCGGCACGCTGATCCTGCTCACCATTTCACTGTCCACGCTGATGTGGGCCGACCTGCGCAACCGATACGTCTGGGTGCTGCTGGTGGTGATGCTGGCGTTCGGCGCGATTGGCTGGCTGGACGACTGGATCAAAATCGTGCGGCGCGACCCCAACGGGCTCAAGTCGCGGCACAAGTACGCGCTGCAGTCGCTGTTCGGGCTGGCGGCGGCGCTTTTCCTGTACTTCACCGCCGACAACGCCAACGCCACCACGCTGTTCCTACCGCTGCTCAAGGACTTCGCGCTGCCGCTGGGCGGGATGTTCGTGGTGGTGGCGTATTTCTGGATCGTGGGTTTCTCCAACGCGGTGAACCTCACCGATGGCCTCGATGGCCTGGCCATCATGCCCACGGTGCTGGTGGCGGCGGCGTTGGGCATCTTCGCCTACGCCTCGGGCAATGCGGTTTTCTCGCAGTACCTGCAGATCCCGGCGATTCCGGGCGCAGGCGAGATCAGCATCTTCTGCGCGGCCATCGCCGGCGCGGGCCTGGGCTTCCTGTGGTTCAACACCTATCCGGCCATGGTGTTCATGGGTGACATCGGCGCGCTGGCGCTGGGCGCGGTGCTGGGCACCATCGCCGTGATCGTGCGCCAGGAGGCCATCCTGGTGGTGATGGGCGGCATATTCGTCATCGAGACGCTGTCGGTGATCATCCAGGTGGCCAGCTTCAAGCTCACGGGGCGGCGGGTGTTCCGCATGGCGCCCATCCACCACCACTTCGAGCTGAAAGGTTGGCCCGAGCCGCGCGTGATCGTGCGCTTCTGGATCATCTCGGTGATGCTGGTGCTGGTTGGCTTGGCCACGTTGAAGGTGCGCTGAGATGAGCAGCCACGACAGCAGCAACCAAGCCACCCGCCTGGATGCCATCCCCGGCCGCTACGACCCGGTGCTGCTGCTGCTCACGCTGGCGCTGGCGGGTTTAGGCGTGGTGATGGTGGCTTCAAGCTCGCTGGCGATCGCCGAAGGCCTCGACGTGGGCCCGTTCTACTTCCTGATCAAGCACGTGATGTTCCTGCTGGTGGGATCGGGCCTGGCCGTGGCCCTTATGAAAGTGGAACTCAAGACGGTGGAGCGGCACAGCCACTTGCTGCTGGCGCTGTGCTTCGTGCTGCTGGCGCTGGTGTTCATGCCGGGCATCGGCCGCAGCGTCAACGGCGCCCAGCGCTGGATCAACCTGGGCGTGTCCAACTTCCAGGCGGTGGAAGCGGTGAAGCTGATGCTCATCATCTGGCTGGCCAGCTACCTGGTGCGCTACCGCGACGAAATTGCGCTGCAGTGGATGGCGCTGATCAAGCCGCTGGGCGTGGCCGGTGCGATCGTCGCCATCCTGATGCTGCAGCCGGACTTCGGCTCGGCCGCGCTCATCCTGGCCATCACCGGCGGCATGGTCTGGCTGGGCGGCGCGCGCATCAAGCACCTTCTGCTGATGGGCGTGCTGATACTCCCGGTGGTGGTTTTGGCAGCGGTTGCGGCGCCTTATCGCGTGGCGCGCCTGAAGTCATTCCTCAATCCTTGGGCCGATCCGTTCAACGACGGCTTCCAGCTGACGCAGGCGCTGATTGCCATTGGCCGCGGCGAGTGGCTGGGCGTGGGCTTGGGCGGCAGCGTGCAAAAGCTCTTTTACCTGCCTGAAGCGCACACCGACTTCATCTTCTCGGTCACCGCCGAAGAGCTGGGCTTCGCCGGCTCGTTCGCCATCATCGCGCTGTTTGCCGCGTTCACCTGGCGCGCCTTCAACATCGGCCTGCGCGCAGTGGAGATGCGGCGCCATTTCCCGGGCTTCTGCGCCTTCGGCGTGGGCTTGTGGATCAGCCTGCAGGCCTTCGTGTCCATCGGCGTGAACCTGGGGCTGCTGCCGACCAAGGGGCTGACCTTGCCGCTGATTTCCTCAGGCGGCTCGAGCGTGCTGATGACCTGCGCCGCCATCGGCCTGCTGCTGCGGGTGAGCTATGAATTGGACCGTGCCGAGCGCCAGATTGCGCGGCTTCGTGGCGCTGATGGCACGGCACCCGAGCCCTACGCACCATCGGCGGAGCGCGCACCCGCCGCCGTGGCGCCTGCACCGGCGATGCCCGTGTTGGGCGTTCGCGGCGGTCGGCAGCGGATCGAGCCCAAGTTTGGAGCGGTGGGATGAGCGGCCCCGTGCTGATCCTGGCCGGCGGTACCGGCGGACATATTTTCCCGGGGCTGGCCGTGGCGCAGGCGCTGATGCAGCGCAACGTGCCGGTGGTGTGGCTGGGCTCTGCGGGCGGCATGGAAACGCGGCTGGTGCCGCCGGCCGGCATCGCGCTGGAGACCATTGATGTCGGAGGCCTGCGCGGCAAGGGCGCGGCCACGCTGGTGAAAGCGCCGTTCCGTTTGCTGCGCGCGCTCTGGCAGGCCAGCCGCATCCTGCGCCGGCTGCAGCCGC
>JANNQY010000361.1:0-5877 GCA_031400995.1 Lysobacteraceae bacterium | reverse complement strand
CACCTTGGCGCCATCGGTGGGCGACGCGAAGGTGACGCCCTCCTCAGTGATCTTGCGGCGCTTGGCCAAGGACCACACTTGGAATCCGCCCGAGTCGGTGAGCATCGGCCCGCTCCAGCCGCAGAACCGGTGCAAGCCGGCGTGCGCCGCGATCACGTCCAGGCCGGGCCGCAGGTACAGGTGGAACGTGTTGCCCAGGATGATTTCCGCGCCGGTGTCGCGCAGCGATTCGGGCGTCATCGCCTTCACCGTGCCGTAGGTGCCCACCGGCATGAAGGCGGGTGTTTCCACCGTGCCGCGCGGAAAACTCAGGCGACCACGGCGGGCCTCGCCGTCCTGGCCGAGCTTCTCGAACTGCATCCGGCTCATGGCACGTCCTGCGGGTAGAGCAGCATGGCGTCGCCATAGCTGAAGAAACGATAGCGCTCGGCCACGGCGTGGGCGTAGGCGGCCAGGATGCGCTCGCGCCCGGCGAAGGCCGAGACCAGCATCATCAGCGTGCTTTCGGGCAGGTGGAAATTGGTGAGCAGCGCATCCACGGTGCGGATGCGATACCCGGGGAAAATGAAGATGCGGGTGTCACCCGCGAAGGGCTGCACCACGCCATCGCGCGCGGCCGTTTCCAGCGCACGCACCACCGTGGTGCCTACCGCGATCACGCGCCCGCCGGCGGCGCGGGTGCGGGCGATCTGCTGGCACAGCTCTGCGCCCACGTTCAGCCACTCGCTGTGCATGTGGTGCTCGTGCACGGTCTCGGCGCGCATCGGCTGGAAGGTGCCGGCCCCCACGTGCAGGGTGATGTGTCCGAAGGCGACACCCTTAGCGCGCAGTGCCTCCAGCAGCGTGTCGTCGAAGTGCAGGCCCGCCGTAGGCGCAGCCACCGCGCCGGCATGCCTTGCAAAGACGGTCTGGTAGCGCTGCAGGTCCTCGGGGCCCGGCTCGCGCTGGATGTAGGGCGGCAGCGGCAGCCGGCCGGCGCGCAGCAGCAGTTTCTCCAGCGGCTCTTGGGTCTCGAAGCGCAGCCGGTAGAACTCGCCCTCGCGTCCCAGCACGGTGAGCGCCGTGCCTTCATCCAGGGTGATGACGCCGCCGGCCTGGGGCGGCTTGCTGGCGCGCACCTGGGCCAGCACTTCATGCGCCCCGGTGAGGCGCTCGAGCATTATCTCCACCCGGCCGCTGGTGTCCTTCGTGCCGTGCAGGCGCGCGGGGATCACCCGGGTGTCGTTGAACACCATCAGGTCGCCCGCCGCGAGGTAGTCGGGCAAGTCGCGCACCGTGAGGTCGGCGTAGGGCGGCGCCTTCGGAGGCACCACCAGCAGGCGGCTGGCGGAACGCTCGGCCAGCGGCGCCTGGGCGATCAGCGCCGGCGGCAGGTCGTAGTGGAAGTCGGATTTTTTCAAGGCGGGGCACGTCGACGCGGGACCGGCATTATCCGGCCCCGCGCGGCGCGGCGCCAATCGCAGCTACAGCCAGCCCTTGGCGCGCGCGCTGCGATAGGCCTCGATGCGGTTGGCCGCGCCGAGCTTGCCGATGGCCTCGGACAGGTAATTGCGCACCGTGCCGTGCGAGAGGTGCAGGCGCTCGGCGATGTCGGCGCTCTTCGCACCCTCGCCCGCCAGCCGCAGCACCTGGCGCTCGCGCTCGGTCAACGGATCGTCCTCGCCCCAGGCGGCCACGGCGAGCTGCGGGTCGATGACGCGACCGCCGGCGTGTACTTGCCGCAAGGCCGCCGCCAGCTGGGCACTGGGCGCGTCCTTGAGCAGGTAGCCGCGCACCCCGGCGTCCATGGCCCGGCGCAGGTAGCCGGCGCGCGCGAAGGTGGTGATGATCACCACGCGCGTGGCCAAACCGGCTTCCTGCACTTTCAGCGCCAAGTCCAAGCCGGTCAGTCCGGGCATTTCGATGTCGGTGACCAGCAGGTCGGGCGAATGCTGGGCCACCGCGCGCCAGGCCGAATCGCCGTCCCCGGCTTCGGCTACCACCTGGAGGTCGTTTTCCAGTCCCAGCAGGGCCGCCAGCGCGCCGCGCACCAAGGCCTGATCTTCAGCGAGCACCAGCGTGATCACAGATTGTTTGCCTCGAGCGCGGCGCGCGGCAGCGTTAAGAGCAGGCGCGTGCCGCCGCCCGGCGGGCTGTCGATCTCCAGCCGGCCGCCCAGGGAATGCAGACGCTCGCGCATGCCCATCAGGCCGTTGCCATGGCGCGCGATGCCACCCTTTCCGTCATCGCTGATCTGCAGCCGCAGTTCGCCGGCATCCATCACCAGCTCCACCTCCACCCGGCTGGCGCTGGCGTGGCGCAGCACGTTGGTGGTTGCTTCGCGTACCGCCATGGCCAGGGCGGACTCCAGCGGTGCCGACAGATGCACCGGGGCAACGCGCTGGTCCAAGCGCACGTCGGCCGACAGCAGCGCCAGCCGGGTTGCCGCGAGTTCGGCCTGCAGCCCCGTGGCGCGGATGCCCACCACCGCCTCGCGCACTTGCGCCAAGGCTTGGCGCGCCACGGTTTCCACTTCTCCTATCTGGCGCTTGGCAGCGTCGGGATCACGGTCCACCAGCCGGCCGGCCAGCTCGCTCTTTATCGCCACCAGCGAGAGCGTGTGGCCCAGCAGATCGTGCAGGTCGCGGCCAATGCGCTCGCGCTCGGCCATGGCCGCCAGCCGCGCCACTTCATCCTGGGTGAGCCGCAGCTCGGCGTTGCGCCGCAGGCGGGCGCGACCCACCAGAACGCCCCCCAGCACCAGGGTGCTGATCACCACCGCCATCGCCGAGTAGGCGATGGCATAGGAAAGCGGCAGCAGCCAGAAATAAGCCAGCGTGATGAGCAGCAGCATCGCCGCCGACGCCAGCAGCGCCGGCCGCAGCGACAGCGCCGTTCCCGCCATCGCCACCGCGTAGATGATGAAAGTGTTGCCGCCCGGGTTCACCCACACCAGCGCCAACCCTAAGGCCGCCACGGCGGGAACGATCAACTGCTGACGCCGGCCGCGCAGGCGGTAGAAGGCGAAATACATGGGCAGGAACACCGCCACGGCCGCCAGCGTCCACGGCAGCGCGCTGTCGGGACGCCCGGGCCAGAACAACATCGGCAGGAACGCGAACACCAGATAGGCCAGCCCCATCCACGGCCGCCCCATCAGCTCCTCGTAGTCACTCACCGCCGCGCGCTGCATCTTCATCCGGGCCTCCCTAGCCTCCAACATTAGCAGCCGATTCGATTTCTGCCCTCAGGCCCTGCGCAGTCGCCGCGCGGCCAGCGCCAGGAATACCGTCGTCATCACCAGCAGCACCGCGCCGTGCACCAAGTAGGGCACGTCCTGCACCTGTCCCACCGCTCCCAGCGCCATCTGCGCCAGGTGCCAGGCCGGCCACAGGACCGCCAGCTTCTGCATCAGCGCCGGGAACACGAACAGCGGTATCCACAGCCCCGACAGCACAGCCATCGGCAGGTAGACCAGGTTCACCACCGCCACTGCCGCCTGTCCTTTGACCAAGGTCCCCAGCCACAGGCCCATGGCGCAAAACGGCAGGGTTCCCAGCAGCAACGTCGCCGTCAGCGCCAGCCACGTGCCCATGGAGATGCGCACGCCGCCGAAGCCGATGGCCGCGATCGACAGCAGGCAGACGATGGCGAGCCCAAACAGGAGGCTCATGGAGATCTTGGCGAGGAAGTAGACGAAGGTGGGCATCGGCGACACGCGCTTGAGTTCCAGCCAGCCTTTCTCACGCTCGATCGCCAGACCCACGCCGAATCCAAACAACGCAGGCCCGATCACACCGAATACGCCATAGGTGGCGAGCAGGTACGTGGCTTTCTGCAGGTCGCCCCATTTCCCGGGCAGCACCAGAGCGAACAGCACGTAGAACACCACCGGAAACGCCAGCGAGGGAATCGCGAAGGCCGGCTGGCGCAGCACGTGCAGGAACTCGTACCACGACTCCAGCGCCTGAATGCGCAGCAGGGACGGTGCGGTGGCCACGGCGTTGTTCATGCGTGAATCTCCTGGGCAATGGCGGCGCCCCCAGCGGGCGCGGCAGTGATGGAAAGGAAGGCCTCCTCGAGGCTCAGCGGGCGTACTTCCAGATCCGCCAGGCCGGGATCGGCCTCAAGCCAGCGCCGAAGCAAGGCCTCGGCGTCGCGCGTGACCAGTTCGGTGACGCCCTGCTCCACCTGCAGCGACACCACGCCGGGCCAGCGCGCCAAGGCATGGGCGTCCAGCGTGGTGCGGGCGCGCAGGCGCTTGCCGGCCGCGCGGGCCTTGATGTCGGCCGGGCTGCCCTCGGCCAACACGCGGCCAGCCGCCATAAGCACGATCCGGTCCGCCAGCGCGTCGGCTTCTTCCAGATAATGGGTGGTGAGCACGATGCCGGCGCCGTCGTCGCGCAGCTGGCGCAGCACCGCCCAGAAATTGCGGCGCGACTCCACGTCCAGGCCCACGGTGGGCTCGTCCACGAACAGCAGCGGCGCGCGCCCGCAAATGGCCAGCGCGAACTGCACGCGGCGCTTCTGGCCGCCCGACAGCGCGCCGTAGGGGCGCCTGGCCAAGTCGGCCACACCGGCAAGGGCCAAGGTCTCCTCAAGCGGACGCGGCGCGGGGTAGTAGCTGGAAAAAAGCCGCACGTGCTCGGCCACGCGAAGGGTGTCGGGCAGGTCCACGTCCTGCAGCATCACGCCGATCTGGCGCCGCACCGCCGGCTCGCGTGGGTCCGCGCCGAACAGCCGCACGTCGCCACCGTCCGGACTCAGGCGGCCAGTGAGCAGCCCCAGGGCGGTGCTCTTGCCGGCGCCGTTGGCACCCAGCACCGCCAGCACTTCGCCGGGCCGCACCTGCAGGTCCACCGCATCCAGGGCCAGCACGACGCCGTAGCGACGGGTGGCGGCGCGCAGTTCCGCCAGCGGCACGTCAGGGGAAAGCATTGCGTTCATGGGCAGCTCCAGTGGGTAGGCCCAGTGTCGCCATCGCCGCTGCGCCAGCGCAGTGGCGGGCGTCAGCAATCTCGCCTGACAGCTGTCAGCACCCCACTTCGGCAATTCAAACGCCCGGGGGTTACGCCACCCCGGGGGCGGTGGTAATATCGGGATAAGTAATTGATTTAACGAGTAAGACCCGACGCGCGAGGGCCCTCCTCGCGTTTTGTTTTGGGCCCGGAGAACACCATGAACCTGATCGAGATACTCGCCCCACTTCGCGGCCACGCCGGCACCGTGCGTACCGCCGGCCTGGATGACGCAACCGTGCTGCGCATGGCGGCGCAGTTTCCCGAGCTTGCGCAGGCGGTGCACGCCGCCGCAGCGCAGCATGAGGCGCTGTGCGCCGAGTTCCCGGAGCTGCTGGACGCCGACGAGCAGGCGCAGGTGGAAACCGTGCAAGCGGGCTTCATCAATTTCTATCCCGAAGACGCCGTGAATCCCTACGTCGCGCTGGCGGCGCGCGGCCCCTGGGTGGTGACGCTTAAGGGCGCCGTGGTCCACGATTCCGGCGGCTACGGCATGATCGGCTTCGGCCACACGCCGCAGGCGGTGATCGACACCATGGCCAAGCCGCAGGTGATGGCCAACGTGATGACGCCCTCGCTGTCGCAACTGCGCGTGGTGCGCGCGCTGCGCGCCGAGATCGGCCACCGCCGCGGTGGCTGCCCCTACGCCCGCTTCCTGTGCCTGAATTCGGGCTCGGAGTCGGTGTCGCTGGCCGGCCGCATCGCCGACGTCAACACCAAGCTGCATACCGATCCGGGCGGCCGCCACGCTGGCAAGCGGGTGAAGCGCATCGCCATGAAGGGCGCCTTCCACGGCCGCACCGAGCTGCCGGCGCTGTATTCGGACTCCTCGCGCAAGGCCTACCTGCAGCACCTGGCCAGCTACAAGCACCACACCGAC
>JANNQY010000360.1:0-1776 GCA_031400995.1 Lysobacteraceae bacterium | reverse complement strand
TCCACCAGGGCCAGGCCCAGTTCGTCCAGATCCCGGAAGTGGCGGTAAAAGGCTGCCGGCACCACGCCGGCCTCGCGGGTCACTTCGCGCAGGCTCAGGGCCGAGAAGCTGCGGCCTTGGCCGATCAGGGCCAGCGCGGATTCCACCAACTTCAGGCGGGTGCGCTCCTTCTGCTCATGGCGGCTGACCGGGGTCTCCGGGTCTGGACGGGCGGGGCTGGGTGGGCGAGTTGGCAAGCCGGTCTCCAGCGGGGGCAGGGCGCCCTGGATGAACGGGAAGTATAGGCGGCCGCCCGTCGGGCCGGTTCTGGAGTCGTTACTCGGTTATATTCCGGTAAACATATGTTCACGCAAATGCCGGATGCTGTTTGTCACATGGCTAATATCAAGGTAAACCACCGTGTCTCCACTGTTCGCCGGATCTGGCGCAGCCCACTGTGGGCGCCGCTGAACCAGCGGGCCGCCTGGGAACGCCTGGCCACGGCATTGAACCCGGTCTGGTCGTTGTCGGAACCCCGCGCCCGCGTGGTGGCCCTGGTGGACGAGGCGCCGGGCGTGCGCAGCCTGTGGCTTCGGCCTAACCGCCACTTCGCCGGCTTTGCGCCCGGCCAGCACGTACTTCTGGAGCTCGAAGTCGGCGGTTCGCGCCAGGGCCGCTGCTTCAGTTTCTCGGCCGCGCCCCGCGCCGATGGCTTGCTGCGCCTGAGCATCAAGGCCAAGGCCGGCGGCGCGGTGTCCAATGCCGCCCACGCGCTGGTGCCGGGTCAGGTGCTGCGGCTGGGCCAGGCGCAGGGCAGGTTCGCGCCGCGGTATTCCCAGGGCGGCCTGCTGCTGGCCGCCGCCGGCAGCGGCGTCACGCCGATGCTGTCGCACCTGCACGCGCTGGCTGACGCCGGCTCCACCCGGGACGTGGTGTTGGTTCACGGCGTGCGCACTCCCGCGGACGCGCTGTTTGTTGACGAATTGAACGCGCTGCGCCAGCGCCTGCCCGGTCTGCGCGTGGTGGCGCATCACTCGGCGCTTGAAGGGCGCCTGGACGCCGTCGCGGTGGCCGGCATCGTGCCCGACTGGACGACACGCGAGGCCCTGGTGTGCGGCCCGGACGGCTTCATGACCACGCTGGAGGGCATGTACGCCCGCGCCGGCCTGGCGCAGCGCCTACAGAGCGAGAGCTTTGGCCGCCGTGCGGTGCCGGTGGACGCCAACGCACCACAGCACGCGGTGTCGTTTGCCCAGACCGGTGCCCAGTTCAACGCCGCGGCCGGCCAGAGCCTGCTGGATGCCGCCGAAGCCGCTGGCCTGAGCCCGCGCTTCGGCTGCCGGCGCGGCATCTGCCGCACCTGCCAGTGCCGCAAGCAAAGCGGCACGGTGCTCAACCAGCTCACCGGCATCGTGTCCGGCCCGGGCGACGAATTGATCCAGCTGTGCGTTTCCACCCCCCAAAGCGCCGTCGAGATTGCGCTATGAGCCCGAGGACTTCCCGATGATTGCCAAGACCCGCCTGCATGGCGCCGAGCTGGCGCAATTCGAAGCCGAGCTCGATGCCGTGCGCCGCGACGTGCTCCAGGACGTCGGCGCCCGCGACGCCCGCCACATCCGCCGTGCCCGCGGCTTCGCCCAGGGCTCGGCCATCGCCGGGCGCAGCCTGCTGATGTTCGGCGTGGGCCCGATCAGCTGGCTGGCCGGCGTGGCCAGCCTGGCGCTGGCCAAGATCGTCGAGAACATGGAAGTGGGCCACAACGTGATGCACGGCCAGTACGACTTCATGAACGACCCG
>JANNQY010000359.1:0-6960 GCA_031400995.1 Lysobacteraceae bacterium | reverse complement strand
TCCACCAGGGCCAGGCCCAGTTCGTCCAGATCCCGGAAGTGGCGGTAGAAGGCCGCCGGCACCACGCCGGCCTCGCGGGTCACTTCGCGAAGGCTCAAGGCCGAGAAGCTGCGGCCCTGGCCGATCAGGGCGAGCGCGGATTCCACCAGCTTCAGGCGGGTGCGTTCCTTCTGCGCATGGCGGCTGACCGGAGCCTCGGGGTTGGGCCGGGCGGGGCCGGGTGGGCGAGTTGGCAAGTGGGTCTCCAACGGGGCGAGGCGCCCACGATGAACGGGAAGTATAGGCCGCTGCCCGCCGGGCCGGTTCTGGAGTGGTTACTCGGTTGCACTCCGGTAAACATATGTTCACGCAAGTACCGGATGATGTTCGTCACATGAGCAATATCAAGGCAAACCACCGTAGTTCCACTGTTCGCCGGATCTGGCGCAGCCCGATCTGGGCGCCGCTGAACCAGCGGGCCGCCTGGGAGCGCCTGGCTACGGCATTGAACCCGGCCTGGTCGCTCTCCGAGCCGCGCGCCCGCGTTGTGGCCTTGACGGACGAGGCGCCGGGCGTGCGCAGCTTGTGGCTTCGGCCCAACCGCCACTTCGCCGGTTTCTCGGCTGGGCAGCACGTGCTTATGGAGCTTGAGCTCAACGGGTCGCGCCAGGGCCGCTGCTTCAGCTTCTCGGCAGCGCCCCGCGCTGATGGCCTGGTGCGCCTGACCATCAAGGCCAAGGTGGGCGGCGCGGTGTCCAATGGCGCCCATGCGCTGGTACCAGGGCAGGTGGTGCGGCTGGGCCAGGCGCTGGGCAAGTTCTCGCCCCGATACGCGCAGGGAGGCCTGCTGTTGGCCGCAGCGGGCAGCGGCATCACGCCGATGGTCTCGCAGTTGCACGCGCTGGCCGACGCTGGCTCCACGCGGGATGTCGTGCTGGTGCACAGCGTGCGCACTGCCGCTGGGGCGCTTTTCGCCGATGAGTTGGCGGCGCTGTGCCAGCGGCTGCCTGGCTTGCGCGTAGTGATCCATCATTCTGCGATCGAAGGCCGCCTGGACGCGGCTGCTTTCGCCGGCATCGTGCCGGACTGGACGATGCGCGAGGCGATGGTGTGCGGCCCCGATGGCTTCATGAGCACGCTGGAGGGCATGTATGACCGCGCCGGCCTCACGGAGCGTCTCCAAAGCGAGAGCTTTGGTCGCCGCGCGGTGCCGGTGGACGCCAACGCACCGCAGCACGCGGTGTCTTTCGCCCAGACCGGTATCCAGTTCAGCGCCGCGGCCGGCCAGAGTCTGCTGGATGCCGCGGAAGCCGCAGGCTTAAGCCCACGCTTTGGCTGCCGCCGCGGCATCTGCCGCACCTGCCAGTGCACAAAGCAAAACGGCACGGTGCTCAACCAGCTCACGGGCATCGTGTCCGGCCCGGGCGAGGAATTGATCCAACTATGCATTTCCACCCCACAAAGCGCCGTCGAGATCGCGCTATGAGCCCGAGGACCGCTGCATGATTGCCAAGACCCGTCTGCATGGCGCCGAGCTGGCGCAATTCGAAGCCGAGCTCGATGCCGTGCGCCGCGACGTGCTTGAGGACGTCGGCGCCCGCGACGCCCGCCACATCCGCCGTGCGCGTGGCTTCGCCCAGGGCTCGGCCATCGCCGGGCGCAGCCTGTTGATGTTCGGGGTGGGCCCGATCAGCTGGCTGGCCGGCGTGGCCAGCCTCGCGCTGGCCAAGATCGTCGAGAACATGGAAGTGGGCCACAACGTGATGCACGGCCAATACGACTTCATGAACGACCCGACGCTCAACTCCCAGACCTACGAGTGGGACATCGTCTGCGACGGTGACCATTGGCGTCATTCGCACAACGTCGAGCACCACGACCACACCAACGTGATCGGCAAGGACCACGACTTCGGCTACGGCATGCTGCGGCTCAGCCCGCAGCAGCGCTGGTCCAAGGCAACGCTGCTGCAGCCGCTGTGGTACGCGCTGCTGGCCATCAACTTCCAGTGGGGCGTGGCGGTTCACGACATCAAGATTGGCCGATTCGTGAAGGGCAAGATGTCGCGCGCGGAGTTCGGCGAGCGCATGCGGCCTTTCCTGCGCAAGTCGGGCCGCCAGCTGTTCAAGGACTACGTGCTGTTCCCGGCGCTGGCGTTCTGGCAGTGGCCGCGGGTGCTGGCCGGCAACCTGCTGGCCAACCTCATCCGCAACCTGTGGACCAACGCCATCATTTTCTGCGGTCACTTCACCGAGGACGTGCAGACCTACACTCCGCGTGAAGTGGCCACCGAAACCCGCGGCCAGTGGTACTTGCGCCAGATCCAGGGCTCGAGCAACCTGGAGGGCAGCCGCGTGTTCCACCTGCTCACCGGGCACCTGAGCCACCAGATCGAACACCACCTGTTCCCGGACCTGCCGGCGCCGCGCTATGCCGAAATCGCGCCCCGCGTGCGCGAAATCTGCGAGAAGCACGGCGTGCACTACAACACCGGCGGTTTTTGGCGGCAGTACGGCGGCGTGCTGGCGCGAATCTTGCGCTACGCGCTGCCGCCGCGGACGCAGCTGGCAACCGCCTGAGGCGATTGACTCAGGCCAGGCGCAGGGGAATGGGGCGGGGCAGCGTGCTTTCGAAGTTGCTGCGCTCGTCGCGGCAATAGGCGGCGCCCATGGCGAACTTGCGGCAAATGGACGGCCGCGTTTCGTAGATACCGCAGTGCATGTGGGTGCGGTCCAATGCGACGCACCAGCCGTCTTCGCCCCGGCGCATCACGTCCAGCCCGCGGGCGTCCACGTCCACCAGGTGGGCAGGCTGCACCTCGTCGGGCATCAGGACCACGGTCAGCCGGCAGCACACGGCGGCGCACTGGCTGCAGGAAACGGCGGGGTCGACCAAGTGGTCGTCGTCGCGGAAAACGATGCTCATGCCGCAGTTTACACCCCCGGGGCTCGGCGCTGGCCGGGGCATGGCCCATAATGAAGGCCCGTTCCGTCCGCGCACCCCATTCATGAAGATCCCCAAGGGCCTGCAGCCGCTGGTCGACGATGGTCTGGTAGACGAGGTGCTGCGGCCGCTCAAGAGTGGCAAGGAAGCGGCTGTTTACGTGGTGCGCGCGGGCGGTGAAGTGCTGTGCGCCAAGGTCTACAAAGACATGGGCCAGCGCAGTTTCCAGGCCCGGGTGCAGTACCAGGAGGGCCGCAAGGTCCGCGGCAGCCGCCAGGCCCGGGCCATCGGCAAGGCCAGCAAGTTCGGCAAGCGCGAGCAGGAAACGGCCTGGAAGAACACCGAAGTGGACGCCCTGTACCAGCTCCAGGACGCCGGCGTGCGCGTGCCGCAGCCGCATGGCTACCACCACGGCGTGCTGCTGATGGCCCTGGTGACCGATGCCGATGGCCACAGTGCGCCGCGCTTGGGCGAGGTGGACCTGGCGTCGGAAACCGCGCGCGATTTCCACGCCCAACTGATGCGCGACGTGGTGCGTATGCTGTGCGTGGGCCTGATCCACGGCGACTTGTCCGCCTACAACGTGCTGGTGTCGCCCGAGGGCCCGGTGCTGATTGATTTCCCGCAGGTGGTGAGCGCCGCGGGCAACAACGCGGCGCGGGCGATGCTGCTGCGCGACGTGCACAACCTGCGCGACAGCCTGGGCGCGTTCGCGCCCGAGCTGCTGGCCACGCACTACGGCGAGGAAATATGGGCGCTGTACGAACGCGGCGCGCTGCGCCCCGACACCGAACTGACTGGCCAATTCACCTTCGACCAGCGCCGCGCCGACGTGGGTGCGGTGATGATGTCCATCGAGGATGCGCGCCAGGAGGCCATCATCCGCCAGCAGGGCCGCGAGGCGGCCGCCGAACAGGACTGACCCATGCACGGCGAACCCGCGGTACGCCCGCGCATCCTGGTAGTTGACGACTCCAAGCTGATGCGCAAGGCGGCCCAGAAGATGCTGGGCGACGAGTTCGACGTGGTGTCGGCCGAGGACGGCGAAGACGCGTGGGGCCAGATTTGCTCGGATCCGGGCATCCAGGTTGTTTTCACCGATCTCAACATGCCGGGCGTGGACGGCTTCGAATTGCTGCAGCGTGTGCGCGGCTCCGAGAACAGCGGCGTCCAATCACTCCCCATCATCGTGGTGACTGGCGCCGAGAACGACGAGGCGGCGCGGATGCAGGCGCTGAATGCCGGCGCCACGGATTTCATCACCAAGCCTTTCACCACCACCGACTTGGTGGCGCGGGCGCGTGCCCATGCCAACAACCAGCGCATCACGCGCCAGCTGCAGGCCCAGGCTACGCTCGATTCGCTCACGGGTCTGTCCAACCGGTCGGGTTTCCTTGATCGCCTGCACCAGGACATTGCCTATGCCCGCCGGCACCACCTGCCGCTGAGCCTGGTCCGGCTTGAAATCGTCGATTTCCGCCGATTCTTCCTCTATCACGGCCGCGACGTCGCCGAGACGCTGGTGCTGCAGGTGGCGCGCCTGGTTCGCGCGCGCATCCGCAAGGAAGACACCGCGGCGCGCATTGGCTTGGGCGGCTTTGCGCTGAGCCTGCCTGGCGGCGACGCGGTGGGCATAGACGGCATGATCCAGCGCCTGCGCGCCGAAATGGCCGCGCAGCCGCCGCTGGATGAGGACGGCCAGCCTGTGGCGGTGGTACTGGCCGCGGCCGTGCTGAGTCCGGACCTGAGCCATTCCCCCAGCGCGCAGGCGGTGCTTGAGCAGTGCCAGGCTTTGTTGGATGCGCCCGACGTGGCGCTGGCCGAGGCCACTGCCGCCGAAGTCGCCGAAGTCGCCGAAATGGCGACTGCGCCAGCACCCGTGATTGCTGACGACGCCGCCGAAATCGTCCAAGCGCAGCCCGCCGACGCGCTGGCCAACACACCTGCACCTCCGGTCGTGCTGATAGATCCGCTGCTGGCCGAACTGGCCGCCGGCAACCCGCGGCCGCTGGCCGGGCAGTTGCCGCAGGTGATTGGCCGGCTGCTGCCGCTGTTCCGGCTGCTGGGCCCCAAGCAGCGTGCGCAACTGGTGCAGTTCCTGCAGCGCCTGGCGCCGTGTTGGCTGGTGCTTGCCTATGCGCTGGGTTCGCCGGCGCTGGCGTTCGACCAGGGCCGCGTGGTGGAAGGCGAGCTGGCGGTGATCGCACCGCGCGATCGCGTCGCGGTGGAGAACCGCATTCTCAATGATCGCCTGGACACGCTGCTGCCGCGGTTGATGGCCGATACCAACATCGACCTGTGGTTGGTGCTGTCGCGCGAGTATGCCGAGGATCCTATTTACTTCACCCTGGTTCCGCAGCCGTCGCACGCGGCTCGGCGCACCACGCTGCTGGCCTTCCATCGCAAGCCCGATGGCACGGTGGAGAAGCTGGCGGTGAACCGCTATCCGTTGGGCGAGCCCTACACTTCGGCGTGGTCGGGCGGCGATCTGGACGCACAGTGGCAGGCGCTGGGACAACTGATCGGCGAGCGTGACCCGCAGCGCATCGGGATCAACGTTTCCAAGCACTGGCCCATCGCTGACGGCTTGAGCCACGCCCTGCACCAGCGGCTTCTGGACGTTCTGCCCGAAGGATTTGAGTCTCGACTGGTGTCAGCCGAAGACCTGGTGGTGCGCTGGACCGAAACGCGCACCGACGCGGAGCAGGCGATCTACCCGCATATCGTGGCCCTGGCACGCAGCGTGGTGTCGGAAGCATTTTCGTCGCGCGTCATCACGCCGGGCGTGACCACCACCGACGATGTGGCTTGGTACATCCGCGGCCGCTACGAAGGCATGGGGCTGCCGATCTGGTTCATGCCCGATGTCAACTTCCAGCGCCAGGGCCAGGCGTGCGAGGAGGGCAGCGACTTCTGTGGCAGCGAGGGCGTGATCGAGCGTGGCGACGTACTGCACACCGACGTTGGCTTCTGCTACCTCAAGCTGTGCACCGATACCCAGGAAATGGGCTACGTGCTGCGCGAAGGCGAAGACGCCGTACCGCCGGGCCTGCTGGCCGCGCTGGCCACCGGCAACCGCTGGCAGGATTTGCTGACGGCCGAGTTCAAGACCGGGCGCCGTGGCGGCGAGATCCTGGCCGCCGCCAGGCAGGCCGCCGAGCGCGAAGCCATCGTCTCCAGCGTCTACAGCCATCCGCTGGGCTTCTTCGGCCATGCGGCCGGGCCTACCATCGGCATGTGGGACGACCAGAGCGGTAGCGGCGAAGGCAGCCAGTGGCCGCTTTACGCCAACACGGCCTATGCCATCGAGGGCAACGCCAAGGCCCGCGTGCCGGAATGGGACGGGCAGTGGGTGCAGATCAAGCTCGAGCAGAGCGCACTGTTCGACGGCGAGCGCGTCAACTACCTCGCCGGCCGCCAGACCCAGTGGCACGTAGTGCGCTGAGCTCGCGTCAGCGCCGGTAGCTCAGCAGCCGGCCGCGGTAGGGCGGGACATCGGTGTCGTTGAACGCGCTTCTCACCTCGTCTACCGCATAGCCCTGCAGTTTCATGGCCGTGGTGAAGGCACCGCTGTTGCCGCGGCCCGGGTCGGTGATAAGCACCTCGGACTGCGGCTTGGCATGACGCTGCATCAGCTGCGAAAGCTGCTCGGCATGTCCGCGCTCATACAGCACGTCGCTGGCGATGATCAGGTCGAACTGGCCCAGCGCCGGCTGCGGCACGGTCCAGGACAAGTCCAGGTAGGCCGGAGCAGGCAGGCCATTGAGTTCCGCGTTGTAGGTCAGGAATTCCTCGGCCAGCGGATGATGGTCGCTGGCGGTGATATCGGCCTTGCGGCGGTTCAGCACCAGGCTTGACAGGCCCAGCCCGCAGCCCAGTTCGAGAATGCGCTTGCCCTCGATTTCGAAGCTGCTCATGGTCTGTGCCAACACGCAGCCCGCCGGCCATACCTGGCCAAACAGCGACCAGTTGGCGGAGGAAATGCCGGCGCGCTCGGCGCAACCCTTGGGGTCCGCGAACTGCTGCAGGTCGCTCAGC
>JANNQY010000358.1:0-18025 GCA_031400995.1 Lysobacteraceae bacterium | reverse complement strand
CCGGGTGGCCGACCTGATGCGCGATGCGCACCTGCTGCCGGAAGTGCACCTGGCCGCCGAGGCGATGCTGGCCGAGTCGCCGGAGCTGGCCGACCGCCTGGTGCAGCGTTGGGTCGGCAGCGCCGCGCGCTTCGCCGGCGCCTGAACCATAATCCCGGCATGGACGAACGTATTCCGCTGCTGATCGACACAGACCCGGGCGTGGACGTGGCCAATGCCAGCCTGTTGGTGATCGAGAACGCCGAACGCCTGGGCCTGGCCCCGCTGCACCACCTGCGCGGGCGGGTGGGCCGCGGCGCCGCGGCCTCCAGCTGCGTACTCATGTTCAAGCCACCGCTGTCGGCGATGGCACGCGAGCGGCTGGAAGTGATGCGCGCCAGTACCGATGGTTTCCTGATCGCCGAGAAAGACTTGGAGCTGCGCGGCCCGGGCGAGCTGCTGGGCACCCGCCAGACCGGCCTGGCCAGCTTCCGGGTGGCCGACCTGATGCGCGATGCGCACCTGCTGCCGGAAGTGCACCTGGCCGCCGAGGCGATGCTGGCCGAGTCGCCGGAGCTGGCCGACCGCCTCGTGCAGCGCTGGGTCGGCAGCGCCGCGCGCTTCGCCGGCGCCTGAACCATAATCCAGGCATGGACGAACGCATTCCGCTCCTGATCGACACCGACCCGGGCGTGGACGACGCCCTGGCCCTGCTGATGGCCTTTGCCGACCCGCGCCACCGGCTGCTGGGCCTCACCATCGCCGCCGGCAACGTGGGCTTGGAGCGCACCGTGGCCAATGCCCTGAAGCTGTGCGAAGTGGCGGGGGTGCAGGTGCCGGTGTACGCCGGCTGCCCAGTGCCACTGGTGCATGCCGCCGAAGATGCCGCGTACGTCCACGGTCAGGACGGGTTTGGCGACACGGGCTACGCGCCAGCGGCCCGGCAGGCCGAGTCCGAACACGCGGCCCTGGCCATTGCAAGGCTGGCCCGCGAGCACGCCGGCCGGCTTCTGCTGGTCACCCTGGGGCCGCTGACCAACCTGGCGCTTGCGCTGCGCCTGGACCCAGAGCTGCCGTCCCGCGTGGGCCGGCTGGTGGTGATGGGCGGGGCCGTCACGGGGCGCGGCAATACCTCCATCTCGGCTGAATTCAACATCGGCTTCGACCCCGAGGCTGCGGACGTGGTGTTCCGGTCTTTTCCCAGGTTTGAACTGGTGGACTGGGAGGCCGTGCTTCGGCATGGCTTTTCGCATCGGCGGTTCGAGGAATGGCTGGCAGAAGGCGGCCCGGCGGCGGCTTTTTACAGCCAGATTTCCCAGCACACCCGGCAATGGTCGGAAGACGGGCGCGGCCCGCTGTGGCACAGCGCCGACGCGCTGGCGATGGCCGTCGCGCTGCAGCCGGACGGCCTGGTCCGGTCCGAACACCGCTACCTTGCGGTCGAGTTGGAGGGCCGTCTCAGCCGGGGTGCGACGCTGGTGGACTGGCAGCAGCGCTGCGGCCTGCCCGCCAATGCCCACCTGGCCATGGCCTACGATCAGGCCCTTTTCGAGGCGCAGTTGCGCGCTGCTTTGGCGGCCTGAGGGCACCAGGCTTGCGGCGGGCTTCCGCGTCGGCATATAATTGCGGTCTTTCCTTACGCAAACCCGGCGGAGCCCTTGCCATGAAGGCCGACATCCATCCGAACTACAAAGCCGTCGTCTTCCAGGACCTGTCCTCCGACTTCGCATTCCTCACCCGTTCCACCCTGTCCAGCAAGGACACGGTGAAGTGGACCGACGGCAACGAGTACGCCCTGATCAAGGTCGACATCACCTCCGCTTCGCACCCGTTCTACACGGGCAAGCAGAAGGTCATGGACACCGGCGGCCGCGTCGACCGTTTCCGCAAGCGCTACGCCAAGTAATCCCCGTCCCGGCCCACCGGGCCGCGGCAAGGAAAAGCCACCCCCGGGTGGCTTTTCTCGTTTCCGGCCCCGCCGCGAGGGCGCTGTCACACCGCTGTCGCTGACTTGCCCGGGAACCGTGTGAGATACTTCGGTGCATCGCGGCCGCTCCGGCGGCGCCCGAAAACCAGCAGCGAACGCCGCCCCAGAGCCTTCGTGGACGCGGCCCGCGCCTTCCTATCCCCAGGAGTCAGCCCGTGTCCGACAACAAGAGCGTCGTGATCAGCGCCGCCGGCAAGAACGTCGAGCTTCCTATCTACACCGGCACGCTGGGCGCGCCCTGCGTGGACATCGGCAAGCTGCCCAAGGAAACGGGCCTGTTCACTTACGATCCGGGCTTCGTGGCCACGGCCAGCTGCCGCAGCGCCGTCACCTACATCGATGGCGACGAGGGCGTGCTGCTCTACCGCGGCTACCCGATCGAGCAGTTGGCCAAGCACTCCAACTTCCTTGAAACCAGCTACCTGCTGATGAACGGCGAACTGCCCACCAAGGACCAGTTCGCCACGTTCGAGCACGAAGTCACCCACCACACCATGATGCACGAGGCCTTCAAGGGCTTCCTCGGCGGCTTCCGCCACGATGCGCATCCGATGGCGATGCTGTGCGGCATGGTCGGTTCACTGGCCGCGTTCTACCACAGCGACCTGGACCTGGAAGATCCCGAGCAGCGCCGCTTGGCCGCAATCCGGCTGCTGGCCAAAGTGCCCACCATTGCCGCCGCCTGCTATCGCTATTCCATCGGTTGGCCGATCCGCTATCCGCGCAACAACCTCGAGTACGTCGACCGCTTCCTGCACATGATGTTCGAAGTGCCCAGCGAGCCGCTGATGATGAAGCCGGTGGCCGCGCGCGCGCTGGACCTGCTGTTCATCCTGCACGCCGACCACGAACAGAATGCCTCCACGTCTACCGTGCGGCTGGTGGGTTCCACCGGCGCCAACCCCTATGCCTGCGTGGCCGCAGGCGTGGCAGCGCTGTGGGGCCCGGCGCACGGCGGTGCCAACGAGGCGGTGCTGAAGATGCTGGCCGAAATTGGCCGTCCGGAAGACGTGGGCAAGGCCATTGATCGCGCCAAGGACAAGAACTCCGGCTTCCGCCTGATGGGCTTCGGCCATCGCGTCTACAAGAACTTCGACCCGCGCGCGACCATCATCCGCGAGATGTGCCACCAGGTGCTGGCCGAACTGGGCGTCAACGACCCGATGCTGGAAGTGGCGATGAAGCTGGAAGAAGCGGCGCTGAAGGACGAGTACTTCGTGCAGCGCAAGCTCTACCCGAACGTCGATTTCTACTCGGGCATCATCTACAAGGCGCTGGGCATCCCCACCGAGATGTTCACCGTCATGTTCGCCATCGCCCGCACTGCCGGCTGGGTTTCGCACTGGCTCGAACAGCAAACCGACCCGGAAGCCAAGATTGGCCGCCCGCGCCAGATCTATACCGGCGCCGCCGGGCGCGACTACAAGGTGCTGGACCAGCGCTGATCCCGCGAGGCATCGCGGCCATGACGCCCCGCTTCGGCGGGGCGTCTGCGTTCCAGACGCCGCTCGCTAGGGGCCCAGCAGTCGCGTCAGCGCCGAGACGCTGGCGCGGGCCTGCGGTTGTCCATCCAGCGGGTCCAGCGGCGCCTGGCGCAGCGACGAACGCGGCAGCACCAGCAGTTCGAAGGCGACGCTGCCCGCCTGGAAGGACCAGAGGGGACAGTCGGCGCTGCCGTCGCGGTCCAGCCGCATCCGGCGCTGGCCTTGGTCGGCAGTGATGCGATGGTCGTGCAGGAAGCGCGCCACGTCATCGGGATTGTCGGCGTGCAGGTGCAGGCACACGGGCGCCTGTGCATCGCTGCCGTCGCGCAGCACTTCGCCGGCCAGGCGCGGCTGGAAGGTGGCCAAGAACTGCATCGCCTCGAGGGCTGCCTCTCGCTGCGTGCGCAGCAGCGGGCTCGGGTCCGGGGCAACGAACAGGCGCCGATAGGCCAGCGCCGCCGCGCGAACCTCGTCTCCGGAAGGCAGTTCTGCCTCGCGCCGCACGCCCAGTTGCTCGGCGGCCTTGCGCCGGGCGCGATCGGGGTCGGTTTGCTCCCCCGTTGCCAGGAGCCGCCCCGCAGCCTCGGCGACCCGCTGCCGTTGCCTGCTGAGTTTGGGGTCGTCCGGACGGTGCGTGGCCATGCTTGCCTCGGGCAAAGCCTCAGAAAATATCGAACGCTTCTTCGTTGCTCAGCCCCGGATCGGTGTCGTAGCCGCCGGCCGTGATTCGCTCGTAGTCTTCGATCTTGAAAAAGTCCTGGATCGAACCCGGCGACCCCTCCGGCACAAGTTGGCCGTTGCCCGGGTTTATGGCGGCCGTGACGATGCCAGCGGGCACCACGGGCTCGTTCACCGGCACATCCTTCAGCGCCACGGCCATGTAGCCGATCCAGATCGGCAGCGCCGCCTTGCCGCCGTACTCGCCGCGTCCGAGACTTTTGAAGTCGTCATTGCCCACCCACACGGCAGTGACCAGGTCGCCACCAAAGCCCGAAAACCAGGCATCGCGGTAGTCGTTGGTGGAGCCGGTCTTGCCGCCGATATCGCTGCGCTCGAGCACCTTCGCGGCGGTGGCGGTACCTCGCTGCACCACGTCGCGCATCAGCGAGCTCACCAGGAAGGCGGTGCGCTCGTCGATGGCCCGGGGGGCGAGTACCGGCGGCGACTGGGGACCAACGGCCACTGCGGCCGGCTCTGGCGCCGTGGGGACGCCCTCGGGCGCCTCCGGCACCTCGGGCGTCGCCTGCGGGGCGGTATCGGGCCCGAAATCAAAGCCGTCCACCACGGCCGTGTCGCGCTGCTCCCCGGCAGTCCGGCCAGGGCAGCCGCGGCAGGCGCGGGGGGGCGTGGCCTGGGTGAGCACCCCGCCGTCGCGGTCCAGCACCCGGTCGATGAACCACGGGTCGATCCGGAAGCCGCCGTTGGCGAACACCGCGTAGCCGCGGGCGATGGACAGCGGCGTGAGCGAGGAGGTGCCCAGCGCCATCGACAGATTGGGCGGCAGGCTCTGCTGGCTGAAGCCAAACTGGGTGATGTAGCGGCTGGCGAAATCCACCCCGATGGCGTCCAGCAAACGCACGGACACAAGGTTGCGGGACTGCACCATCGCCTCGCGCAGGCGCATCGGACCGGCGAAATTGCCGGCGTCGTTCTGTGGCCGCCAGACGTTTCCGGCGCGATCCCGGAACACCACCGGGGCGTCGAGCACGATGCTGGCGGGCGAGAACCCGCGTTCAAACGCCGCGGCGTAGACGAAGGGTTTGAAGCTGGAGCCCGGCAGGCGCTGCGCCTGGGTCGCGCGGTTGAATTTGTTCAGGCCGAAGCTGAAGCCGCCCACCAGCGCGCGAATGGCGCCGTCCTCGGGCTGCAGCGAGACCAAGGCCGACTGCGCCATGGGAATTTGCGCCAGCACCGGGGCGCCGGTTTTAGCGTCGCGGGAATAGCGCACCACGTCGCCGCGTGCCAGCAGTTGCGCCGGAGATTTGTTGGTCCACTGGGTGGCCGCTGCATCCAAGATCACCGGCTCTGGCGCCAGGGTCAGCAGCGTCGCACCCGTGCCAGAAACGTCCACCACCAGGCCCGATGCAAGGCCGCCGGCCATCGGGTACGGCCGCAGCAATTTGCGCGTCGCGATGGCATCGAGGCCGTCGGCCACGTCGAGATGGGCCTCCGGTCCGCGCCAGCCGTGCCGGCGGTCATAGGCAAGCAGGCCAGCCTGCAGCGACTTGGTCGCGGCGGTCTGGTGCACGCTGTCGAGCGTGGTGTAAACCTTCAGCCCGCTGGTGGTGGCATCGGCACCGTAGCGCTGCTCCATCTCGGCCCGGACCATCTCGGCCACGTAGGGAGCCTCCACCTCCACCTTGGGCTCGTGGGGGCTGGCGTTCACCGGCTCGGCCTGCGCCGCCAGCTCTTGTGCTGGCGTGATCAGCCCTTCCTCGCGCATGCGCTGCAGCACGTAGTTGCGCCGGACAAGGGCCCGGGCCGGGTTTATGACGGGATTGCCGCTGGAGGGAAACTTGGGGATCGAGGCCAGCATGGCCGCCTCGCCCAGGGTCAACTGGTCCAGCGTCTTGCCGTAGTAGAACTCGGCGGCGGCAGCCACACCGTAGGCCCGGTTGCCGAAGAAGCTCTTGTTCAAATAGAGCTCGAAAATCTCATCCTTGCTCAGCTCCCGCTCCATTTTCAGGGCCAGGAAAATCTCGGTGAGCTTGCGCGTGTACGAGTACTCCGAGCTGAGGAAGAACTGCTTGGCCACCTGCTGGGTGATGGTGCTGCCGCCGGGCACCCGACGGTCATCGGTGGTGGCCAGCAGCCAGACCGCGCGGCTGATGCCGCGCCAGTCCACGCCCGGGTGCTCGTAGAAACGCGCGTCCTCAATGGCGATGAAGGCCTGCTTGACGTGCAGCGGGACGTCCTCGATCTGAATCGGGAAGCGCCGAGTCTCACCGATCAGCGCGATCAGCTTGCCGTCGCGGGTGTAGACGCTCAGCGGCACCTGCAGCTGCACGTTGCGCAGCTCCTGGACGTCGGGGAGGCGGGGGGCGATCAGCCAGTACAGGACGGCGAGGGCAAGGACGCCCAGCAGCGCCAAGCCGGCGAAAAAGATCAGTGTCCGGCGCAACAGGCGAACAAAACGGGCCATCCAGGGCCTCTCCCGAGGTTTACATCGTCATGGGGCAGGGAGTATAGAACGGGGCATGACCTGAGATATGCCGTGGGGGCGGCCGGATTTCGGGTCCAACTGCGTGAAGGATATGTGGAGCGCGGAGGTGGCCCGGCGGCTGATCGGGTGCCCGCAATGGGGGGGGGCATTGCCATTTGGCAATTTTTCGTTATTTAATGTAACGGCGCACCTATCTCTTGTAAGCGCCCGTCGGAAGGGGATAAACCGTGGGTCTTTTCGGAAATGCCAAGACACCGCTCGTCGGCCTGGACATCAGTTCCACGGCCGTCAAGCTTCTTCAGCTCACCGAGTCCGGTGGGCGCTATCGCGTGGAGCACTACGCGGTGGAGCCCCTGCCCCCCAATGCCGTGGTCGAGAAGAACATCGTCGAGGTCGAGGCAGTGGGGGAAGCCATCAAGCGGGCCGTGGCCCGTTCGGGCACCAAGGCCCGCCACGCGGCGGCGGCGGTTTCAGGCTCCTCGGTGATCACCAAGATCATCCCCATCCAGGGCGACCTGGACGAGGACTCGCTGGAAGACCAGGTCCAGCTGGAGGCCTCCAACTACATTCCCTACCCCATCGACGAGGTCAGCATTGACTTCGAGGTGCTGGGGCCGGCCCCAGGCAACCCGGAGATGATCCAGGTGATGCTGGCGGCCTCGCGCACCGAGAACGTCGAACTTCGGCAATCGGCGCTCGAGCTGGGCAACCTGATCGCCAAAGTCATCGACGTTGAAGCCTTCGCCATGGAAAACGCCTTCAAGCTGGTCGCGGACCAGCTGTCGGTGCCCAAGGACGCGATCGTGGCGCTGGTGGATATCGGCGCCACCATGACCACGCTCAACGTGCTTCGCGGCCAGCGCAGCATCTACACCCGCGAGCAGGTATTCGGCGGCAAGCAGCTCACCGACGAGGTGATGCGCCGCTACGGGCTGAGCTACGACGAAGCCGGCTTGGCCAAGCGCCAGGGCGGCCTGCCGGAAAGCTACGAAGTCGAGGTGCTCGAGCCGTTCAAGGAGGCGCTGGTGCAGCAGGTCAGTCGCCTGCTCCAGTTCTTCTATGCCGGCAGTGACTTCAACCGGGTGGACCAAGTGGTCCTGGCCGGTGGCTGTGCGTCCATCGCAGGCATCGGTAACCTGGTGGAAGAACAGCTGGGCGTCCCGACCGTCATCGCCAACCCCCTGGCCAACATGGCCTTGGGCCCGCGCGTCCAGGCGCATGCCCTGGCGCAGGATGCCCCGGCACTGATGATTGCCTGCGGCCTGGCCCTGAGGAGCTTCGACTAATGGCCAGAATCAACCTACTTCCCTGGCGAGCCGAACGGCGCAAGCTGCGCCAGAAGGAATTCATCAGCATGCTGGGACTCGCCGCCGGCGCAGCCGTGCTGGTGAGCTTCCTGATTGTCATGTACTACAGCGGGCAGGTGGAGGGGCAGCAGAATCGAAACACCTTCCTGCGCGAGCAAATCGTGATTGTTGACGAGCAGATCAAGCAGATTGAAGAGCTCGACAAGAAGAAGGCGAACTTGCTGGCTCGCAAACAGGTTATCGAGCAACTGCAGGCCAGTCGCTCGCAGATGGTGCACCTGTTCGACGAACTCGTCCGCACCATTCCCGAAGGCGTCCGCCTGACGTCTATCAAGCAGACTGGCAACGTCCTCACCTTCGAAGGGCTGGCGCAATCCAACGCGCGGGTCAGTTCCTACATGCGCAATCTCGAAGAGTCTGGCTGGATGACCAATCCCGACTTGACCGTCATCGAGACCAAGGGTGATGACAAGGGGTTGCCGAACATGTTCACCCTCAAGGTCACCCTGAAGAGCCCCAATAACCCCGAAGCCGAGGAATCGGGGGTGCCGGTGGAAGCGGCCCCCGCTCCGGCGGCAGCCGTTGCCGGAGGTGCGCCGTGAGCAGCAAGAAGATTGACCTGCGCAACCTGGATTTCAACAACTCCGGCGCTTGGCCGCTTCAGATCAAGCTGGTTTTCTGCCTGCTGATTGCTTTGGTAATTATCGGCCTCGTTTGGTACTTGTTCGTAAGCGACCAGCGCCTGACGCTGGCGGCCGAGGAGGCCACCGAGCAAACCCTTCGCACCGAGTTCCAGGGCAAGCAGGGTCGTGCGGCCAACCTCGAGCCGCTCAAGCAGCAGCTCGCGCAGATGGAAGTGATGTTGCAGCAGATGCTGCGCCAGCTGCCCAGCAAGAACGAGATGCCTGACCTCATCGTCGATGTGTCGCAGACCGCGCTGGCGAGCGGCATCAACAACGAACTGTTCCAGCCTGGTGGCGAGACGGCGCTTGAGTTCTACGCCGAGAAGCCAATTGCACTGCGGATGGCGGGTGACTACCACCAGTTCGGCGCCTTCGTCAGCGGCGTCGCGTCGCTTCCGCGCGTGGTCATCATGACCATGCACGACATCTCGCTGAAGCCGCGCGGTCCGGACGACAGCACCTTGGTTTTGGAAGGCACCGTAAAGACCTACCGGTATCTCGATGAAGAAGAGTCCGCGGCGGATATTCCCGCTGCAGCCACGGCCGGAGGTGCCCAGTGATGGCCGCCCAACTCGCCAGGAAAGCGCTCGGCGCGGCGCTCTTGCTCGCCATGGTCGCCTCGCTCGCGTCCTGCACGCGCGGCAGTCGCGACCTCGAGGCCTGGGTTGCCGAGGTCAGGGCTCGTCCGGCGCCGCCGCTGGAGCCACTTCCGGTGATGAGGCAGTTCGAGACGTTCGAATATGCGGCACAGAACCTGCGTGATCCGTTCAGCAAGCCAGACGTTGACCGCGAAGGCAACAACGGGCTGCGGCCAGATCCAAACCGCCGCAAGGAAATCCTCGAGGCGTTCCCGCTCGACAGCTTGGACATGGTGGGCACCATCGGTTCCGGCGACGGAGTCATTGGCTTGGTGATGGGGCCCGACAAGGTCACCTACCGGGTGCGTGCAGGTAACTACATGGGGCTCAGCGACGGTCGCGTTACAGCGGTCTTCGATGACCGGCTTGAAATGGTCGAACTCGTACCTGATGGGGCCGGCGGTTGGCTTGAGCGTCAAGCCAAAATCGCCCTTGACGACAATTGATTGGGGGAATGCACGATGACCGCGAATAACACGATCGGCCAGACGAAGGGCACCAAGCGTCATTGGTTGCTTGCCTTGGGAGCGCTCACCGTCGGACTGACGGCGTCGCTGTCGGCAATGGCTGCGAACGTCCTTCAGGACGTGCGCTACGCCGCTGCCGCCGGGGGCAAGGTCGACATCACCCTGGAGTTTGCCGAGCCAGTAGGTGATGTACAGGCCTTCACCACCGATGCACCGCCGCGCATCGCGGTGGATATCCCCGACACCACCAACGCACTGACCCAGCGCCGGCTGGTGATTGGCAGCGGCGCGACCTCGGCGGTTTCCGCGGTCGAGGCCGGTGGCCGGACCCGGGTGGTGGTGGATCTGTTCCGCCCTGCTGGCTACACCACGCGCAGCGAGGGCAACCTCCTCGTGCTCACGGTGGACGCCGGCGCTGTGCAGAGCAATTCGTCCAACACCATGGCCAGCGGCTCGGATCCGACCAAGCGGGTCGCCTCCGGCGTCGCGGTTGAGAACATCGATTTCCGCCGCGGCGAGAATGGCTCGGGCCGGATCATCCTGCGTTTCGACGGGGATGGCGCCAACGCCGACCTGCGCAACGAAGGCTCCAAAGTGGTCGTGGATGTCGCCAACGCCAGTATTCCGGAGAACCTGCGCCGCAGCCTGGACGTGACCGACTTCGCAACGCCGGTGTTGTCGCTGGAGCCGGCCAACAATGCGGGCAGCACCCGCCTGGTGATCAACACCACCGGTGGCTACGAGTCCATGGCCTACCAGACCGGCAACGAATACGTCATCGAGATCGCGCCCAAGCGTGCGGCGGTGATTGCTTCCACCGGGACGGCCCGCGCGGCCGGTGCCGTTAGCGGCGAGGCTGCGGCGCAGAGCTATAGCGGCAAGGCAGTGACTTTCAACTTCCAGGACGTGCCGGTGCGCACCGTGCTGCAGCTGATTGCCGAGGAATCCAACCTCAACATCGTGGCTTCCGATACCGTGCAGGGCAACGTCACGCTGCGCCTGATCAACGTGCCTTGGGACCAGGCCATGGAGATCGTGCTGCGCGCCAAGTCGCTCGACAAGCGCCGCGACGGCAACGTGATCTGGGTTGCACCCCAGCGCGAGATTGCTGATTTCGAGAAGGCGCGGGCTGATGCCCGTATTGCCCTGGAGGATCGCGAGGCGCTGGTGACCGAATACATCCCGATCAACTATGGCAATGCCCAAGAGATTGCCAGTCTGCTTACGGATGAGAGCAAGAGCAGCAGTGCCGGTGGTCAGGGTGGTGCCGTGCAGAACAAGGGCTTCCTTTCCCCGCGCGGTAGCGTCAGCTTTGACAACCGCACCAACACGCTGCTGCTGATCGATGTGCCGGGCAAGATCGCGGAGATCCGCCAGCTGCTGGCAACTTTGGATCGCCCCGTCGACCAAGTGTTGATCGAAGCCCGCATCGTGGTGGCTGCCGAGAAGTTCGCCCGCGAGTTGGGCGTGCTGTTCGGTGTCCAGGACCGCGTTGGCACCTTGGATGACGCCGCCGAAGCGGGTGAAACCACCTCTGATTCCGGCTTCCTGGTCGGTTTGCCCCTCAGCACCCCGGCCGGCTTGCTCAACCTGAGCATCCTGCGCCCGGACATCCAGCTTGACCTCGAACTCTCCGCCCTCGAGGAAGAAGGCCGCGGCGAAGTGGTGTCCAATCCGCGCGTAATCACCGCCAACCAGCGCGAAGCCATCATCCGCCAGGGTGACGAAGTGGGCTACCTGACCATCCAGCCGGCTACGACTCCGGGCGGCGTGGCGCAGGCCACCGTCGAGTTCAAGGAAGTGCTGCTTGAACTCAAGGTCACCCCGACCATCACCCAGGACAACCGCGTCTATCTCAACCTGATGGTGAAGAAAGACGAGGTCAACGAACTGATTGCCAACCCGGCCGGTGGTTTCGTGCCGCAGATCGCCCGTCGCGAAGTGAGCACGGCCGTGCTGATCGACAATGGCCAGACGGTTGTGGTCGGCGGTGTGTACGAGTTCAAGACCCGCGAAGACCTGCGCAAGGTGCCGTACCTAGGCGACTTGCCGGTCTTGGGTAACCTGTTCAAGAACAGCAGCCGTACGTCCGAAAAGGCCGAGCTGCTGATTTTCGTGACGCCGCGCATCCTCCAGGTGGCGCGCCGGAACTGAACACGCCAGTCGCCGCTTCGCACAGGGCCGCGCAAGCGGCCCTGTGTCGTTGTGGGTCCGCCGCAAGCCGAGGCAGCGCATGAACCCGCTTCGCATCCAGCTGCCAGCCGGGGCAACGCTGTTCCGCGAGGGGGATGACCCCGGCACGGCCTTTCTGATCGAGTCGGGCGAGATCGAAGTGCGCACGCGCCAGCGCAGCCGCGACGTGGTGCTCAGTCTGCTCGGCCAGGGTGATCTGGTGGGCGAAATGGCCGTGATCGACGATTCGCTGCGGACCGCCACGGCAACCGCCATCAGTGACTGCGTCCTGTTTCCGATCGATCGCCAGCAAATCACCGAACGCCTGGCCGGTACCGATCCCATCATCCGGTCGCTGCTGGAGGGGCAGCTAAAGCGCTATCGCGGCGCGCTGGCGGCGCTGCAGGGCAAGGCGCCCGCGCCGGATATCGCCACGCCCTCGGAGCTGCTGGGCATCAGCAGGATCCGCTTGGAATCCCAGCTGCGCGAAGCACTCGCCAGCCGGTTGCTGCAGGTGAGCTTCCAGCCGCTGCTGGACGTGCCGGCCGGACACATCGCTGGCTACGAGGCCCTGGTGCGCTGGAACCATCCGGAGCGCGGCGCCATCTCCCCGGCCGAATTCGTTGCGCTCGCCGAGGAGACTTCGTTGATCGTGCCCGTGGGCGAGTACGTCATCGACACCGCCTGCGAGGCCATCGCCAGCCTGATTGCCGCCGGCGCCCAGCCTTCGCCCTTCATCGCGGTGAATGTGTCGTCCCGACAGCTGGCGCATCCGGGCCTGATCGAGAGAATCGTCGCGCGCGTCGATGCCGCCAAGCTGCCGCGCGGCAGCCTGAAAATCGAGATCACCGAAAGCCAGATCCTTGATTACGCCCTAGTGGAAGACGTGATCGCGGTGTGCCATGCGCACGGCATCCACGTTGCGCTGGACGACTTCGGAACTGGCTACTCGCACCTGAGCCATCTACACAGGCTGGCCTTCGACACCATCAAGATAGACCAGTCGTTCTCCCGCAACATGGTCAGCGAGACGCGGGCGATGGCGATCGTCGAGGCCATCGTGCAGATGGGCCGCTCGCTATCGGCCGAAATTGTCGTGGAAGGCATAGAAACCCACGAGCAGCTGGCCGCCTTGCGTCGGCTGGGCTGCCGCTATGCGCAGGGCTACTTGATCGGCCACCCGCGAACGCTGCAGCAGCTCCTGCACGAGTCCTGAGACGCGCCAGGGCCGCACGGCGGCTGGTGTAAGCTTTCAGCGCTCATACCCATAGGCCCCAGGCGTGCTCCCCACTCAGACTTTGATTTCTGCCGCTTCCGCTGCCAACCTCGACGACCGCATCCAAACCGCGCTCGGCCCGCTCGCCGACTGGCTTGCTGCGGTGGTTTTCGTCGAAATGCCCTTGCCCGGCGGCCTGCGCGCTTCGGCCATCGTCATCTGGCTGGCGGTTGCCTCGGTCATTTTCACGGTGTACTTCCGCTTCGTGAACCTTCGCGGGTTCTTGCACGGCTTCCGGGTGATTCGCGGCGACTACGCCGACCCCCATGGCCCGGGTGAAGTCAGCCATTTCCAAGCGCTGACGTCGGCGCTGTCGGGCACGGTGGGGCTGGGAAACATCGCCGGCGTGGCGGTGGCCATCACGGTGGGCGGGCCAGGCGCCACGTTCTGGATGATCGTGGCCGGCCTGCTGGGCATGTCCTCGAAGTTCGTGGAATGCACGCTGGGGGTGATGTACCGGCAGCACAACGCCGATGGCAGCGTGTCCGGTGGGCCGATGTACTACCTGCGCCAAGGCATCGCGGTGAACCATCCGCGCTTGGCGGGGCTGGGCCGCTTCCTGGCCGTGTTCTACGCCGCCTGCATCGTGGGCGGGGCGGTGGGCTCGGGCGCGCTGTTCCAGGCCAACCAAACCTATGCCCAGGTGCTTAGCGTCACCGGTGGCGCCGAGGGACCGTTGGCTGGGCGCGGATGGCTGTTTGGGATCGGCCTGGCCGCATTGACTGGCATCGTCGTGGTCGGCGGCATTGCCCGCATCGGCCAGGTCACGGCCCGCCTGGTGCCGGCCATGGCCGCCATCTACCTGTTGGGCGGCGCTGCCGTACTGCTGGTGCACATCGAGCGCCTGCCCGACGCGTTCGCCGCCATTGCGCACGGGGCCTTCACCGGCGAAGCGGCTTATGGCGGCGTGCTGGGCGCGCTGATCGTCGGATTCCGCCGCGCGGCGTTTTCAAACGAGGCGGGGCTGGGCTCGGCGGCCATCGCACACTCCGCGGTGCGCACCCGCGAGCCGCTCACCGAGGGCTTCGTGGCGCTGTGGGAACCGTTCATTGATACGGTGGTGATTTGCACCGTCACCGCGCTGATCATCATCGTGTCGGGCCAGTACCTGCAGCAGGGGCTAGACGGCGTGGCGCTCACTTCGGGCGCGTTCGCATCGGTGTTCAGCTGGTTCCCTTACGTGCTTACGGTGGCGGTGTTCCTGTTCGCCTATTCCACCATGATCACCTGGGGCTACTACGGTACCAAGGCCGTGGGCTTCCTCACCGGCGAGTCGAAGCTGGCGATGAACCTTTTCAAGGCGATTTTCCTGCTGATGACGGTGGTGGGCTGTTCCATGCAGCTGGGCAGCATCATCGGCATTGCCGACGCGATGCTGCTGTTGATGTCCATCCCCAACCTGATCGGCGTGTACCTGCTGCTGCCCGTGGTGCGCCGTGAGCTGGACAGTTACCTGGCTCGCCTGAAATCCGGCGAGATCCGGCCCCATGTTGCCAAGGAGATCGCGCGATGAGCACCCACCCCGGCATGCCGCTGCACTGGAAGATCGCGATCGGTTTTGCCGCCGGCCTCGGCGCCGGATTGGCGATCCACTATTCGGCCGGTAGCGACGCTGCGTGGGTTGCGGCCTTCACCAACTACGTGACCCAGCCGTTCTCGACGCTGTTCCTGAGTTTGATCTTCATGATGATCGTGCCGCTGCTGTTCTCGGCGCTGGTGGTGGGCGTATCCGAGATGGGCGACGTGGCCTCGCTGGGCCGCATCGGCTGGCGTACGCTGGGCTACACGGTGCTGCTGTCGGCCATCGCGGTGCTGCTGGGCCTGGTGATGGTGGGCGTGTTCCAGCCCGGCGCCGGCGTGGACCCGGCGCTGGCCCAGCAGCTGCTGAGCGAAGGCGCCGAGCGCGCCCAGGCTATCGTCCGCGACAGCCAGGTACAGCCCAGCGGCATGGCGATGCTGCTGTCGATCGTGCCGCAAAACGCCATCAACGCCGCCTCCGACAATGGGACGATCTTGGCGCTGATGTTCTTCTCGCTGATGTTTGGCGTGGGCATCGTGCTCAGTCCGGCGTCGCCGGCCTTGGCCACGCTCAAGCGCGGCATCGAGGGGCTGTTCGAGGTGTCCATGACGCTGATCGGCCTTATCATCCGCCTGGCGCCGTATGCGGTCTTCTGCTTCATGTTCAACCTGGCGGTGCTGTTTGGCTGGGACTTGCTGGTGCGCTTGGGCGCTTTCGTACTGGTGGTGGTGGGCGCGCTGGCAGTGCATCTTTTCCTGGTCTATCCGGCGGCGCTCAAGTTCCTGGGCGGCTACTCCCCGCTACGCTTCTTCCGCGGCGTGCAGGAGGCCATGCTGATGGCCTTCAGCACCGCCTCAAGCAATGCCACCTTGCCCACCGCGCTGCGCGTCGCCGATGAGAAGCTGGGCCTGCCGCGGCATGTCTCGCGTTTCGTGCTCACCATCGGCGCCACCGCCAACCAGAACGGCACCGCGCTGTTCGAAGGCGTCACCGTCCTCTTCCTCGCGCAGTTCTTCGGGATCGAACTGTCGCTGCTCCAGCAGTTCACGGTGATGCTGGTCTGCATCCTGGGTGGCATCGGCACCGCTGGCGTGCCTTCGGGCTCGCTGCCGGTGGTAGCGCTGATCTGCGTGATGGTGGGCGTGCCCGCCGAGGGTATCGGCCTGGTGCTGGGCGTGAACCACTTCCTGGACATGTGCCGGACCACGGTGAACGTGACCGGCGACCTGGCCATTGCCACGCTGGTGTCGCAAGGCGAGAGCCACCGGCCCGCCCCCGCGCCACAGGCTGGCGTGGCACCCGAGCTGTGAGCTCGCCGCAGGCCTAGCAGCGCCCCGCCCGGGCCGCAACCGCGACAGCATCCCGGCGGGATGGGACAATAGCGCGCCCGCAACCGGCGGGAGCCTGCCCTCGACTCCCATGACGACCCCGACGCGCCGCGAACTTGCCAACGCCATCCGATTCCTGGCCATGGACGCCGTGGAGGCCGCCAAGTCCGGGCATCCGGGCATGCCCATGGGCATGGCCGACATCGCTGAAGTGCTCTGGAACGATTTTTTGCAGCACAGCCCGAACAACCCCAAGTGGTTCAACCGCGACCGCTTCGTGCTGTCCAACGGCCACGGCTCGATGCTGGTGTACGCGCTGCTGCACCTGTCGGGCTACGACCTGCCGCTGGCGCAACTCAAGCAGTTCCGGCAGCTGCACAGCAAGACCGCCGGCCATCCCGAATACGGCCACACGCCGGGCGTGGAAACCACCACCGGCCCGCTGGGCCAGGGCCTGGCGAACGCGGTGGGCATGGCGTTGGCTGAGAAAGTGCTGGCGCAGCGCTTCAATCGTCCCGAGTTCGAGGTGGTGGACCACCGCACCTGGGTTTTCATGGGCGACGGCTGTCTGATGGAGGGCATCTCCCACGAGGCCGCCTCGCTGGCCGGCACCTGGGGACTGGGCAAGCTGGTGGCGTTCTGGGACGACAACCGCATCTCCATCGATGGCGACACGGCGGGCTGGTTCACCGACGACACCGCGGCGCGTTTCGAAGCCTACGGGTGGCAGGTGATACGCCACGTGGACGGCCACGATCCGGTGGAGATCACGCAGGCCATCCGCACCGCGCAGGCGGAATCCGAGCGCCCAACGCTGATCTGCTGCCGCACGACTATCGGTTTCGGTTCGCCCGGCAAGGCCGGCAAGGAATCGAGCCATGGTGCCCCGCTGGGCAAGGACGAGATCGCCGCAACCCGCGCGGCACTGGGCTGGCCGCACGCACCGTTTGAAATCCCGCCGGCTATTGCCGACGGCTGGCGCGCCGGCAATTCCGGCCTGGTGCGCGAGGAGCAGTGGAACCGGCTGTTCGACAGCTATGCGCGCTCGCATCCGGCCTTGGCCGCAGAGTTGGTGCGGCGCTCGCATGGCGAGCTTCCGGAGGGTTTTTCCGAAGCCGCGACGGCTTACGCGACCAAGCTGCAGCTCGAAGGCCCGGCCGTCGCGTCGCGCAAGGCGTCGCAGATGGCGCTGGATGCATTCGGTCCGCTGTTGCCGGAACTGATCGGCGGCTCCGCTGACCTGGCGCATTCCAACCTCACGCTGTGGAAGGGCAGCAAGTCGGTCACCACCGGCGACGCCAGCGCCAACTACATCCACTACGGCGTGCGCGAGTTCGGCATGAGCGCCATCAGCAATGGTCTTGCGCTGCACGGGGGCTTCATTTCCTACGACGCCACCTTCCTGGTGTTCTCGGACTACTCGCGCAACGCGCTGCGCATGTCGGCGCTGATCCCCACGCGCGCCATCCATGTGTTCACGCACGATTCCATCGGCCTGGGCGAAGACGGCCCGACCCACCAGCCGGTGGAGCACCTGGCCTCGCTGCGCCTGATCCCCAACAACGACGTGTGGCGGCCCTGCGACGCGGTGGAATCGGCGGTGTGCTGGCAGGCCGCGATCGAGCGCACCGACGGCCCGAGCTGCCTCATTTTCAGCCGACAAACCTTGGTCCACCAGCAACGCACCACGCCGCAGCTGGGCGACATCGCCCGCGGCGGCTACGTGCTGAGCGATCCGGGCGAAGCGCGCTTCGACCTGATCCTTATGGCGACCGGTTCGGAAGTGGAGCTGGCGATGGAGGCCATGCGCCAGTTGGCCGGCGAAGGCATCAAGGCGCGCGTGGTGTCACTGCCCAGCACCGACGTGTTCGATCGCCAGCCGCTGGAGTGGCGCGAAGCGGTGCTGCCGTCGTGGTGCCGCAAGCGCGTGGCGGTGGAAGCCGGCGTCACCGATTACTGGCGCAAGTACGTGGGGCTGGACGGCGCGGTCATCGGCATCGACACGTTTGGCGCCTCGGCTCC
>JANNQY010000357.1:0-4622 GCA_031400995.1 Lysobacteraceae bacterium | reverse complement strand
CCGCCCGTGGGGCATCCGGCCGAGCCGAGGCTGCGCGCTTGGATGGACCGGGTGTTCCTGCAGGCCTTGACGAACCATCCCGAGCGCACGCCGGAGTTTTTCATGGCGCTGGCCGCGTCGGTTCCAAGCGCCGCGTTCGTTCGGTTCATGTCCGACCAGGCGGGATGGGCCGACCACGCGCGCATCATCGCCAGCCTGCCGCCCGGGCCCTTCCTGCAGGCACTGCCCGGGCGACCGCGGCGCAGCCGGGTGCCGGCGTGAACTGGCGCATGCCCGCGGTGGCCACACCGGAAACCTGGCTGTTCCTGGCGCTGGGCGGGCTGGCCGCGGCGTCGCTGGCGACGGATGCGGCGGCGCTTTCGGGCCCGGCGCTGGTGGGCGTGCTGGCTGTCGCCGTGGTGGTGGCGGGCCTGCCGCACGGCGCGCTGGATCCGTGGGTTGCCCGGCAGGCTGGGCTGTGGCGCACGCGCTGGGGCCTGCTGGCGTTCAACCTCGCCTACCTTGCCATCGTCGCCGCCGTGGTGGCGGTGTGGCGCGTTGCGCCGGGTCCGAGCCTGGTGCTGTTCCTGGCGATATCGGCCTGGCATTTCGCCGGTGATTGGCGCCACGACCTGCCGCCTTGGGCGCGCGTGGCCGCCGGTGTGGCGCTGCTCGCGCTGCCGGCCTGGCGCTGGCCCGCAGAGGTACGCGACGCGTTCACGCTGCTCGCCGGTCCCCAGGGCGGCGTGATCGCCGATGGGCTGGGCGGCGCGGGGCCGTGGTTCGCCGCAGGCATGGCCGCCGCGGTGCTGGTGGCGCTGCGCCGTTCGCGCGCCACCGCGCTGGAACTGGCTGCGGTGGCGGCGCTGGCGCTGCTGCTGCCGCCGCTGGTTTATTTCATCGTGTATTTCTGCGCGCTGCACAGCCTGCGGCATCTGCGGCTGGCCGCGCACGGCGCCGACACCCGCGCACGGCGGCGCATGGCTGGCGTTGCCTTGCTCTACACCGCACTGACGCTGCTGGCCGCCGCCCTGGCCTGGCCTTGGCTTGCCGCCGCCGGTACGACCGCGTCGGCGCCGGAGGCCGGCCTGCTCAAGCTGGTGTTCATCGGCTTGGCCGCGCTGACGCTGCCGCACATGTTGGTGGTGATGGCGTCCGAACGCGCACAAGCCGGAGCGAGCGCATGAGCCTGATGTCCCAGCGCAAGGAAGGGCACATCGACGCCGTGCTGTCGGGCCTGGTGAACGCCCGCGGCGTTTCCTCCGGTTTCGACGGCGTGCGCTTCGAGCACTGCGCCCTGCCCGAACTGGATTTGGCGCAGATAGATCTTTCCAGCGTCTTCCTGGGCAAGACCCTGCGCCGGCCGTTCCTGATCAGCTCCATGACCGGCGGCCACGCGCACGCCGCCAGGATCAACGCCGTGCTGGCGGAGGCCGCGCAGGCGCTGGGCATTGCGCTGGGCGTCGGGTCGCAGCGCGTTGCCCTGACGGAAGGCGGCCTGCAGGGCACGGACCGCAGCCTGCGACGCATCGCGCCGGACATCGCCCTTTACGGCAACGTGGGCGCGGCCCAGCTGCGCGAGTTCGGCGTGGACGACATGCGGCGAGCGGTGGACATGATTGGCGCCGATGCGCTGATCCTCCACCTCAACCCACTGCAGGAAGCGCTGCAGGCCCGCGGCGACACCCGCTGGAGCGGCCTGCTGGCGATGCTGGAGCAACTGTGCGGCGAGCTGCACGTGCCGGTGATAGTGAAGGAGGTTGGCTTCGGCATATCAGCCACCGTAGCGGTGAGGCTGGTGGCCTGCGGCGTGTCCGGCATCGACGTGGCCGGCGCCGGTGGCACCAGCTGGAGCGCGGTGGAAGGCCGCCTCGCCAGCGACCCGCAGGCCGCCGCGCTGGCCGAGCTTTACCGCGACTGGGGCATCCCCACCGCCACGGCGCTGCGCGAAGTAAGCGCGGCCCTGCCCAACCTGCCGTTGATTGGCTCGGGTGGCATCCGCCACGGCCTGGACGCCGCCAAGGCGCTGCGTTTGGGCGCCCACGTAGTCGGCCAGGCCGGGCCGCTGCTGCGCGCGGCCATCGACGGCATCGAGCCATTGATGGCGCATTTCTCGCTGCTCGAGCAGGGGCTGCGGCTGGCGTGCTTTGCTACTGGCTCGGGAAATTTGGCGGAGCTGCGGCGGGCTCGGTTGCTTGACGGAGCGTGACTTCGGACGACTGCGTGAACACGCTAATCCATCTCGCGCTTCTTCTTCAACAACACCTGCACCATCCGCGGCGGATCGATCGGGTGGTCACTGCGGCCTGAAAATACCCAGAGCCTCGGGATCACGGCCCGCTGCTATAATTCCGAGTCTTTGCTCCAGCCCGGAAGCCGCCATGTCCACGCCTGCCCCCCTTCCCGTCCTCGCGCCGCTAGACCGCGAGTACACCCTCGAATCCAAGTACACCCGCGAAGAAGGCCGGATCTACCTGTCCGGCGTGCAGGCGCTGGTGCGGCTGCCGCTGATGCAGCAGATGCGCGACCGCGCCGCGAGCATCAACACGGCGGGCTTCATTTCCGGCTATCGCGGCTCGCCGCTGGGCGGCTTCGACCTGGAGCTGTGGAAGGCCAAGAAGCACCTGGCCGCGTCGAGCATCGAGTTCACACCGGGCCTTAACGAGGACCTGGGCGCCACCATGGTGTGGGGCACGCAGCAGACCAACCTGTTCCCGGGCGCCAAGTTCGATGGCGTGTTTTCCATGTGGTACGGCAAGGGCCCGGGCGTGGACCGCTGCGGCGACGTGTTCAAGCACGGCAATGCCGCCGGCACTTCGCGCTTTGGCGGCGTGCTGGCGCTGGCGGCGGACGACCATGCCTGCCGTTCGTCCACGCTGCCGCACGGCTCGGAGGGCGAATTCGAGAGCGCGATGATGCCCATCCTCAACCCGGCCGGCGTGCAGGACATCCTGGACATGGGCCTGCTGGGCTGGGCCATGAGCCGCTACACGGGGCGCTGGATCGGCTTCAAGACCATTGCCGAAACCGTGGAGTCGTCGGCCTCGGTGAACGTGAACCCGCACCAGCTCGACATCGTGCTGCCGGGCGATTTCGAGCTGCCGCCGGGCGGCCTGAACATCCGCTGGCCCGACCCGCCGCTGGACCAGGAAATGCGCCTGCACCAGTACGCGGTGAAGGCGGCGCAGGCCTTCGCGCGCGCCAACCACATCGACAAGACGGTGTTCGATTCGCCCAACGCACGCCTGGGCATCGTCACCACCGGCAAGAGCTACCTGGACGTGCTGCAGGCGCTGGAATACCTGGGCATCGACCACCGCGCGGCTGAAGAAATCGGCATCCGTGTTTACAAAGTGGGCATGACCTGGCCGCTGGAGCCGGTGGGCATCCGCGAGTTCGCGCGCGGGCTGCAGGACATCATCGTGGTGGAGGAAAAGCGCAGCTTCATCGAGCGCCAGATGAAGGAGTACATGTACAACTGGCAGCACGGCGCGCGCCCCAGCATCGTCGGCAAGTTCGACGAGGAAGAAAACTGGGTGCTGCCCAGCACCAACGAGCTCACGCCGGCGCGTATCGCGCGGGTGATCGCCGCGCGCCTGGCGCGCTTCTTCACCTCCGACACCATCACCGAGCGCCTGGCCTTCCTCGCCGCCAAGGAAAAAGAGCTGGCGCTGCCGCGCGCCAACTTCGCGCGGGTGCCGCACTACTGCGCGGGCTGCCCGCACAACTCCAGCACCGTGGTGCCGGAAGGCTCGCGCGCGTTAGGCGGCATCGGCTGCCACTACATGGTGACGTGGATGGACCGCAAGACCGACACCTTCACCCACATGGGTGGCGAAGGCGTCACCTGGAGCGGGCAGGCGCCGTTCACCGAGGAAAAGCACGTCTTCCAGAACCTGGGCGACGGCACGTATTTCCACTCCGGCTCGCTGGCCATCCGCCAGTCCATCGCCGCTAAGGTGAACATCACCTACAAGATTCTCTACAACGACGCGGTGGCGATGACCGGCGGCCAGCCGGTGGACGGCACCCTGAGCGTGCCCGACATCGCCCTCCAGGTGCGCAGCGAAGGCGTGCAGACCATCGTGGTGCTGAGCGACGACATTGAGAAGTGGTCGGATGCATCGATCTTCCCGAACGGCGTGGATTTCTTCGACCGCACCGAACTGGACGCGCAGCAAAAGCGCCTGCGCGAGGTGCCCGGCACCACCGTCATCATCTTCGACCAGACCTGCGCGGCGGAAAAACGCCGCCGCCGCAAGCGCGGCAAGGCCGTGGACCCGGCCAAGCGCATCGCCATCAACTCGCTGGTGTGCGAGGGCTGCGGCGACTGCGGCGTGAAGTCCAACTGCGTGGCGGTGCTGCCCAAGGAAACCGAGTTCGGCCGCAAGCGCGAGATTGACCAGAGCAATTGCAACAAGGATTTCAGCTGCGTGAAGGGCTTCTGCCCCAGCTTCGTCACCATACAGGGCGGCGGGCTGCGCAAGCGCAAGGGCGTGGGCAAGGCCGAGCTGCTGGCCAGCCTGCCGGCGCCGATGGTGACCACGCCGGTGCCGCCCACGCCCGTGATCAGGATGTTCCAGGGCTGGCTCAAATCACCGCGGATCACCGGCGCCGGCAGGCTGGCCAGCAGCTCGGCCTTG